>CAMDZU010000323.1 GCA_945910715.1 uncultured Clostridia bacterium | reverse complement strand
CGGACGTAAAATAATATCAAGCATTGTTGCGACGCAGATTGACGAGCATAAGCTTTACGGCGGAGTTGTGCCCGAAATCGCTTCAAGGCGGCATTGCGAAAACATAGTGGGTGTGGTTGAGGAAGCACTTGAAAAAGCAGAGATGGAGCTTTCCGACGTGGACGCAGTGGCGGTCACCTACGCTCCGGGGCTTATCGGTGCATTGCTTGTGGGAGTGAATTTCGCAAAGGGACTTGCTCTTGCGGCAGACAAGCCTCTTATCCCCGTACATCACATCAAGGGTCACATTGCCGCAAACTATATCGCTCACCCCCACCTTGAGCCGCCCTATCTCTGTCTTGTTGCCTCGGGGGGACATTCCCACATTGTAAAGGTAAAAAGCTACACCGAGTTTGAAACAATCGGCAGAACCCTTGACGACGCAGCAGGAGAGGCATTTGACAAGGCGGCAAGGGCAATGGGCTTTCCCTATCCCGGGGGAGTGCATATTGACAATGCGGCTAAACTTGGGGACTGCAAGAAGTATAAGCTGCCAAGACCTCATACCGCAAACGAGTACGATTTCAGCTTTTCGGGGCTGAAAACGGCGGTAATAAACCTTGTTCACAACGCAAAGCAAAAGGGCGAAGAGGTGGATATAAATTCCCTCGCCGCAAGCTTTCAGTACACCGTTTCGGATATTTTAACGGGAAAATTCATCAGGGCGGCAAGGGATAACGGATATAAAACTGTTGCTCTTGCAGGAGGAGTTGCGGCAAATTCGGGACTACGCAGTATGCTTGCGGAGCGTGCTGAAAAGCAGGGAATGAAGCTGTATGTGCCCCCTGTTTCCCTTTGCGGAGATAATGCCGCAATGATAGGCAGTCAGGCTTATTACGAGTACCTTGCAGGCAATGTGGCAGGGGGAGAGCTTAACGCAGTTGCTACGCTTAAGCTGTCGTAAACGGTACGTACCGCAGCACGCTTTTTCGTACGGCTTAAAACCGCATAACAGAGCCTTTCGGACGGTATGGACGGTTTTATATAAATTATATAATGTATAGTAAAGAAAAAATATATAAAGATATACATACACAGACATATATATTTTTTTTATTTTTATTATATATATAAGTCCTCGGATAAAAAAATCGTACAATCGTCCGAAATGGCTTTACAAAGCCTTTTGAGGCACTTTGAAAACCGTCCTGAAACATCCTAAAGGACGCAATCAAGGTATAATTGTACAAAAAACAGAAAGGGAGCGATCAGCGTGTTTCCCATAAAGCAGTTTTTGCTCCGCCGAGCAAATCATCTGTTGCAAAGATAAAGTTACGGCGAGGCGGAATTGCCAAAAGGGGCACTCTTTAGGGTGTCCGCCATATAGAAGTTTTTAATCCCGCCGTTTCTCAACTGCGGGATTAATCATTTCTTATAAAAGGCGGGAATTGCCCAAAGGGGCACCCTTTGTAACGCTCCTTTTTATTTTATCAGCAGCGTCATTGTTCCCCCTACAAGAAGAATAAGCCCCAGAAGCTGTTTAAGGCTGACTTTCTCACGGAGGAAAACCACCGAAACCGCCACGGTAATAACAATGCTAAGCTTGTCAATTGGCACAACAACGCTTGCAATACCGTCCTTTATTGCCCTGTAATAGCAAAGCCAGGAAAGTCCCGTAAACAGCCCCGAAACAAGGGTGAAAACCCAGCCCTTTCGGTCTATTGTCCGTATTTCGGAAAGCCTGCCTTTGCCGATAACAATGCCCCACGCAATAATAAGTACAACGATAGTTCTTATTGCCGTTGCAAGATTTGACGGAACATTGCTCATACCCATTTTCGCAAGAATTGCGGTAAGGCTTGCGAAAACCGCCGACAGCAGCGCATAAACGAGCCAGGCCTTGCTTTTTTCCTCGGTATCGGCTTTTTTGGCAATCATAAGCAGCGTGCCTGCCACAATAAGCGCCATTCCTATTGCGGAAAAAACGCCGAAGGGCTCGCCGAAGAAAATCACCGCCAAAATCATTGTAAGCACGGTGGAAAGCTTGTCAACAGGCACAACCTTGTTTACGTTTCCAAGCTGAAGCGCCTTGAAATAGCAAAGCCAGGATGCACCCGTTGCGCCTCCCGAAAGACAGATGAAAAGCAGCTCTGCGGGAGTAATTGCCGAAAGGCTGTCAAGCTGAGCCGTGATAATTACCATTATCCAGGAGAAAATCAGCACAACGGCGGTGCGTATAGCCGTAAGCAGGTCTGAGCTTATATTTTCCGTGCCCACCTTTGCAAAAACGGAGGTAAGTCCCGCAAAAACCGCAGAGCCTGCCGCAAATAAAATCCACATAAACAACACCTCTGCCACACAGTATAGCACTTTTTGCAAAATATTCAATAATATATCTGTATTTTCGTTTAAAATTATTTGAAAATATGCTTGCAATAGGGGCTTGATTTATAGTATAATAACAGTAAGTATTTTATCATGCGGAATTGTGTGTTTCGACAGAGAAAATAAAAAAATATATAAAAGGCGACA
>CAMDZU010000322.1 GCA_945910715.1 uncultured Clostridia bacterium | reverse complement strand
GCATATTGCTCTCGCCAGCGGCAACCTTCTTTTCCAGAACGGCAAATTTGCCGTTGAAACCGCGGTTGTAATCAAAAACAACGTGGATATTTCAACGGGCAACATAAACTTCCTCGGAAACGTTGAGGTAAAGGGCAACGTAGACGAGGGCTTTACGGTAATTTCCGAAAAGGACATTATTGTAAGCGGAATGATTAACGGCGCTACCTTGCAGGCAACAGGCAATATTGTTGTTAAAAACGGCGTTGTAAACTCAACCCTTATTTCCACCGAGGGCAATATAACCATCGGCTTCGGCGAAAACTCAAAGATAAAGTGCAAGGGCAACCTCCGTGCAAACTCCCTTGTTTCAAGCCACGCAGACGTGGAGGGCAGCCTTGAATGCGTTTCAAACCCGGGCACAATCGTAGGCGGCTCCTACAGCGTAATGGGCAATCTGTCCTGCAATACCCTCGGTCACCGCAACTACATTGCAACCAGCGTTATGGTGGGCAATTTCGCATTGCTGATGCAGGAGCGTCAGGAGCTTGAAAACCGCTCCAAAAAGCTGGACGAGGACATTGACAAGCTGGACGTTGCGCTGAAATTCATCAACGGCGAAAAAGCGAAGGGCGTCCACCTTTCAAGAGAAAAAGAGGAATTTGCAAGCGCCGCCGTTCGTCTTAAGGTGCAGAAAACCCTTGAAAAGAAGCCCCTTGCAAAGCGTATTACGGAAATCGACAGCATTACGGGCAGCTCCGAAAAGCTGATAATCAAAATAAACCGTTTCCTCCACCCCAACGTAAAAATCAGTCTTGGCAAATTCACCATGCAGACCACCGAGGAATACGGAAAAAGTACCATTTACGAAACCAAAAACGGCATAGTAATATCCTGAGCCGAATACCTCGGCACGCATTTCCGCCTTGCCGAGTGCCTTGGCTCCCTGTTCCGCCTTGCCGAGTGCCTCGGCACGCATTTCCGCCTATTATTGCGTTGGTTCTCTTCAAAGGTGGTTTGACGGCGGATTTATAATGTGTATGTAAACGGAACTTTTTAATTTTGCGGAACGTTCTTCTATGCGCTCATTTTGTCGCATTATGTGCTTTTATGTCTTATTCCAAGCGTGAAAATTATTGTAAGCACTTGAAATTTTCCGCAGGATATGATATTATATCAGTAGGAAATAAGCAAAGCTTATTGCTATAAGTAGAAAGGAATGAATATTATGGCTACAACCAAGGAAAAGAAAACAACAGCTCCAAAAACAACAAAGCGTGCGCCTAAAAAGGCTCCTATCACACTTGACACTCTTACAACAAAGCTGTGGGAAAAGCTTGATAAAATCGACACAAGCGCAATTTCCGAAACCATTGCCATTCAGGTAAACGTTGCTGATATGGGCACGTTCTATGTTGCAATCAACGCCGACGAAACCTACAAGAAGCAGATTATTCAGGCACCTTACTACATGAATGACGCAACAATCGAAACGACAGCAGCCGAAATCCTCAAAATCGCCGAGGGCGGATACGACTACATTGCCGCTGTAAAGGCAGGCGTGTTCAACTTCTACGGAAATCTTGCAAAGGGACTTGTGCTTAAAGAGCTGTTCTGAGATACAATTTAATTATAACGGGGGCTTTTCTGAAAGCCCCTTGAATTTTACAGGAGCATTTATGTTTTTTGGAAAGAAAATTCTGAAATCGGAAGCACAGAAGGCGGCGGAAGCGCTTCCCTTCACCAAAAAGGTGCAGTTTCTCCCAAGCGGCGACTTTGCCGAAACAAAGGCGGCGGTTTCAAAGGACAAGGGCTTTATACTCACCCTTGAGCCCGTGAATTACTATGCGGACAAGTACAGGTACATTCTCTGCACCTTTTATTATGACGAAAGCTACGATACAATCTATTACAGCCTTGAATTATGCGTAAACGACCGTACAGCCGACCGAAGCGAATTTTTCGGGGCGGATTTTGAGCTTATGCGCTCTGTACTGCGGAAATTCGGGCAGAATATTGTAAAAAACGCTTGACAACCGCATTTTTCGGTGGTATAATGAATAATGTAATAGTAAGCTGAAGACTGGGTTGACAAATCCAGTCTTCAGTGCATATATGGGACTTTTTACGGGAAGGAATGATTAAATGGCAAAGGAAAAGGGCGGCACAAGAGGACAGAGCGGCAGAATTGAGGAGCAGGCTCTGGCGCTTGTACAGCCTATTGCCGAGAAAAACGGCTTTAAAATATGGGACGTGTGCTTTGAAAAAGAGGGCGCAATGTGGTATCTGCGTATTCTCCTCGACAAAGAGGGCGGAATAGACAGCGACCAGTGCGAGCTTATTACAGCCCCCATTAACGAAATTATCGACAAGCAGGACTTTTTACAGTATATCGACATACTGGAGGTTGGCTCTCCGGGGCTTACCAAAAAGCTGAGAAAGCCTGAGCATTTCAGAGCCTGCAAAGGCGAGCCCGTAAAGGCAACAATCCGTGACGAAAAGGGCAAGGAAATCCCTGTTATTATTCAGAATTTCAGTATAAAGCATA
>CAMDZU010000321.1 GCA_945910715.1 uncultured Clostridia bacterium | reverse complement strand
CCTGACGCAGCTGGGTTTCCGATTGGCAATCCGCAGCAACATCTCCGAAAGAAAAAAGCAGCTTGTCGCTTTTTCTCTTGCTTCAATAATGCAGACAGCCTTTCTGACGGGTGAAAATGCGAAAGCTATTACGGGCTATAATCTTGGGGAAAAATCGGAACGTGATCTGTTTATTTCCCAAACGGTAACAATGCTTATGGAGGGCGCAGATGAATAATAAGCTCTGTTTTCTATTGCCTTTCAGGTGCATTATTTTTCTTTTGATATTCATAATCGGAGCTGTTATTACAGAGAAAAGGCTTGATGAAATCAGCAATATCTGGTCTGTTGCCGCAACCGCTGTGAATATTCTTACCATACTTTTACTGGTACTGATTTCAGGGAAAATCGGCGGCAGCTTCAAAAAGCTTATAAATTACGAAAGGGGTAAAACCAAGCTGAAGCAGGCTGTCATTATGACGGCTGTTGTTCTCCTTGTGGGAATGGGCGGTATGTACCTTTCGGGCTTTATATGCTACGGCGTTATACCCTACGCTCCGCCTATGCTCATTGAGCCTGTTGCTCTGCCGTTGGCGGTAATGAATATTATCCTGCTGCCTGTATCAACCGCCCTTGCCGAAGAAGGACTTTACTTAGGCTGCGGTTTTAATTAGATTAAGAATAAATACGGGGCAATTCTGATTCCTGCCTTCTTTTTTGCATTACAGCACAGCTTCATACCCACGCTTTTTGACATACGATACATAATCTACCGCTTTTTATGCTTTCTTCCCCTTACAATAATTATCTGCCGACATTATCAAAAGCATCGTAACCCTTTGCCCATAATGATAGGACATGCTGTTATCGACCTTGCGACAGCAGGGCAGATACTTGCTACCTCGGCTGTTCCGGAGCTGTATGAGATGATGCTGAATATGTGAGATTTTGTACCGATAAAATCAACCAATTTTCTTGCCTTCCTGAAAAATTTCATATTTTTTCAAAAACCTATTGACACTAACGTTACGTAATAGTATATTATCTAAAACAAGGGAGGCGATATGATGAAAATGCACATCAAGGAATTCGGAAAGCTTACAGGTGTGAGTGTGCGCACGCTCCGCTACTACGACGAAATCGGACTGCTTAAGCCTTGCGCTGTTGACGAACAGAACGGCTACCGCTATTATGACGAAGGCTCTCTATTGCGTATGCAGGAAATTTTGTTCTATCGTGAGCTTGACTTTCCGCTGAAAGACATTCAGGTAATTATTTTCTCTCCCGATTACGATAAGCAGACAGCTTTTTCAGAGCAGAAGCGGTTGCTGACCCTGAAAAAGGAACGGCTTGAAAGGCTTATTCTTGCTCTGGACAGCGCAATGAAAGGAGAAAAAATTACTATGAAGGCTTTTGATAACAGCGAATTTGAGGCTCAGCGTGAAATGTACGCAAAAGAGGCAAAGAAAAAATGGGGCAGTACTGCCGCTTACAAGGAAAGCGCCGAAAAAACCAATGGCTACACAAAGGAAGAATGGAACAGGGTAAGCCTTGGCATGGACGCTATTATGGCTGAATTTGCGGAATGTAAAAACAGCGGCTCTGCGCCAAGCAGCAGGGAAGCCCAATCCCTTGTAAAGAAGTGGCAGAACTTTATTACCGAGAACTGCTACACCTGCACAAAGGAAATACTTTCGGGGCTTGGCGAAATGTACGTTGCAGATGAGCGCTTCAAGGCGAATATTGACAGACACGGAGAAGGCACTGCTGAGTTTATGCAGGCGGCAATTAAGGAGTACTGCAGATAAAAACTTGTTCTGTACGGTGCAGTTATAGTAAATCAAAACCCGTCATCTTTTCTGATGACGGGTTAAGCTTATTTACTTATCGCTATAATGATATTTCCTCAGCTTTCTGCCTGTAATCAAGCAAAGGAGAACTCCCACAACACCGATAATAAACATCATAAGCGCTGCGCCTGAGCCTTTTCCGACGCCGAATAACAAAGACAGAACGTAATCGCCGCCATATTTCGCCATAAAAGGCTCGCAGACATTATCCACCATAAAGCCGCCTAAAAACAGTCCTATGGGGATAGTAAAAAACTGCATGGTATTACGGCAGGCGTAAACACGACCCTGTAATTCCAAGGGAACTGTGGTTTTGAAAATTACATCATAGTTGGCGCTCATAACAGGTACAAGCACCCAGCCTATTATTTGTCCGATACACCATACGACAGGCTCTCTTGAAAATGCCAGCAGGAAGTTTTCCACTCCCAAAGAAATCAGCATTGTATAATAAACTACTTTCAGCCTGTCCTTTGGCTTAGGCATTACGGAAACAAGAAGGCTTCCGATTATCATTGCAATTCCCGAGCAGGAGGTTACCATACCTAAAACGGTTGAGCCGCCCGCAGGATTTGGCAGTACCAATCCGGGCAGTATTCCGTCAAAAGCCGACGCTATAAGGTTAACCCCCGACATAAACAGTATCATTGTCAGTATCATAGGGTTTGCCTTTAAGTACATAAGTCCTTCCTTTGCAAG
>CAMDZU010000320.1 GCA_945910715.1 uncultured Clostridia bacterium | reverse complement strand
TCGGTAACAACGTCGCATTTTACCCAATAAGCGGTCATATTCAGATTATAAGCCTTTTCCGCCGCTTTGTCAAAGGCTTTTTTCAGACTTTTTCCTCTTGCGTAAACAACCTTTGCCTGCTTTTTGCCGTCGGAAACGGAAATAAACACAGCGGGTCTTGAAATATTGCGGACTGCATTGCTGATTTCGCTGTCATTTGCTATTTCCTCGTAAAGCAGCGAAAGCTTTTCTTCAAGGCTGTCCGTTTCCTTTGCAGAGGAAGCAAGGGTAAAGCCCGAAACCGCAATGCAGATTGTAAGCAATACAGCAATAATCCTTTTTGTCATAATTCTCTCCTGTCATATATTGGGCATAAAGCCTTCGCCTGTTACTTCTCCTGCGTTTGTAATGATGATAAATGCGTTGGGGTCGATTTCCTTAACCATACGCTTTATTTTGGGGTACTCGTTTTTACGCACGGCACAGCAGATTATGTGCTTTTCATTGCCCGAATAAGCCCCCGTGCCGTCAAGATAGGTAACGCCCCTGTCTATTCCCGACATTATTTCCTTGGCAATTTCCTCGTAGGAATCGGAGAAAATAAGCATCATTTTCGCCTCAAAGCTGCCGTAAAGTATCATATCAATTACCCTTGAGCAGACGAAAATGGAAATAATGGAATAAAGACCCGATTCAATGCTTTTAAAGGCAACCATTGAAATTGCAACGACAATTGCGTCCGTTGCCATCATTATCTTGCCAAGGCTGAAATAGGGCAGCCTTTTGTTGATTAGCTTGTTTATTATATCCGTGCCGCCCGAAGTGCCGTCACGGAGATAGCAAAGTCCCAAGCCTGCACCAAGCAGCAATCCGCCGAAAATTGCCGCAAGTATATGCTCTCCCCGGTAAACGGGGAAAAAGGTCATCAGATAATCGGTAGCAAAGGTAATTGTGGCAACCGAGATTATTGTTTTTATCATCAGCTTTTTTCCGAGGAAAATAAAGCCGATAATCAGCAGCGGCAGGTTTATCGCACCGTAGATAACACCAACATTGACGCCCGTATATGCGTTGATTACCGTTGCAAGACCGGAAACGCCGCCGGGGGCGATTTCGTTGGGAGTAGTAAAGCAGTGAAGTCCCGCCGAGTAAATCAGGGACGCCGCAATAATAACCATAATGTCGATTATCCACTTTTTAACGGCCTCCGCCTTTGGACTTTGCTTGTTGTTACGTTTCTTCGCCTTTGCCATTGTAAATTACCTCAAAAAGTTCTTCCATGCGCCGGTTTGCTCCGATTAGGTACAAATAGCCGAACAAGGCCTCCAGTGCTGTGGCACGGCGGTATTCTCTCGGGTTTGAGCTTCTGGGAACAGTTGCGGTGTGAGAATTGCGCCCTCTGCGTACAATTTCAGCCTCCGCCTCCGTCAGCATCGGCTCAATCAGGTCTATCGCCGCCGACTGATAGGAAGCCCGTACCTTTTCAACCGCCGCCTTATGCAGCTTGCTTGACGGACAGCTGCCGCCAAGAACTATTTTCTGCCGCACAAGCACTTCATATACACTGTCGCCGAAAAAAGCGAGAGTAAGAGGGCTGTACGCCCTTGCCTGTTCCTCACTGATTATTTCCATAAAACCTCTTAACGTACATACTGGAATTCAAAATCGAAAATGGAAACCGTGTCCTCCTCCTCGATTCCTGCCGCTTCAAGAGCGTCAATAATGCCGCTTGAACGGAGAACTCGCTGGAAATACTGCAGGCTTTCGTAATCGTCCATATTGACTGTGCTTATAATGGGAGCAAGCCAGTCGGCTGTTACCTCGTAGAAATGAGCGTCCACCTTTTCCACCTTGAAGCTGTGCTTTTCGGTGTTCATCCTGTCGATTTCCTCAAGGGTCAGCGGCTGTACCTCAAAGCGCTTTGCAGGCGGCAGCTCGTCCAGCTTTGCCGCAACCGCTTCAATAAGCTCCTGAGTGCCCATTGTTGTAGCCGCCGAAATTACGAAGAAGGGCAGTCCCTTTTCCTCAATAAAGCTGCGGAAATCCTCAATCTGCTCTTCCGTTGCCATATCAGCCTTGTTTGCGGCAACAATCTGTGGGCTTTCCGCAAGGTCCTCGCTGAAATTGCGGAGCTCCCTGTTTATCTTTTCAAAATCGTCCTTGGGGTCACGTCCCTCAATTCCCGAAACGTCAACCACATGGACAATAAGCCTGCACCGCTCGACATGACGGAGAAAAGCGTGTCCAAGACCAACACCCTCGCTTGCGCCCTCGATAAGGCCGGGTATATCCGCCATAACGAAGGACTTTTCATTAACCTTTACCACGCCTAAAACGGGAGTAAGGGTGGTAAAGTGGTAGTTGGCTATTTCGGGCTTTGCTGCGCTTACAACGCTTATCAGACTGGATTTTCCCACATTCGGGAAACCAACAAGACCCACGTCCGCAAGGAGCTTCAGCTCAAGGGTAACGTCGAATTTTTCTCCCGGATAGCCCGGCTTTGCAAAGCGGGGAATCTGTCTTGTGGGAGTTGCAAAGTTCATATTGCCCTTG
>CAMDZU010000319.1 GCA_945910715.1 uncultured Clostridia bacterium | reverse complement strand
GGACGGTAACAATCAGGCTTGTAAAAATGTCCGAGGCTGCATTCGGCAAAATCGGCATAAAGAAGCTTATTGTTGAGGGCAGTACGCCTGTTCCTCCTCCGAAAAAACAGCGCAGAATAGAATTTGACGGGGACTCAATCACCTGCGGCTACGGCATTGAAGGCGTTTACAATGTTGATCAGTTCTGCACAGAGCAGGAAAATCCCCTAATAAACTATGCAGGAATATTGACAAAAGAGCTGGACGCTGACGCAAACTACATTTCCTGGAGCGGTATCGGCGTTATTTCACGCTGGATTCCCGAAACAGAGGACAAGCCCCTTGACGACTGGCTTTTCCCAATGATTTATCCCTGCACCGACGCAGGCTACAGCAACGATATTAAGCAGGAGCCATTTGAAAAGTGGGATTTTGACCGCTTTCAGCCTGATGTGGTGGTGCTTTTCCTGGGCACGAACGATTTAAGCTACACAAGGCACGTTGAGGAAAGAGTAAATCATTTCGGCACGGAATACGGAAAGCTCCTTGACTTCATTATGGAGAAAAATCCCACCGCTCATATTTTCTGCACGCTGGGAGTAATGGGACAGGATTTATGTGAGGAAATTGAAAAGCAGGTACAGCTTAAAAACAGCGACCGAGTTCATTACGTTGAGCTTGAAGTGCAGAAGGACGAGGACGGAATAGGCGCAGACTGGCACCCAAGCGAAAAGACCCACAAGAAGGTTGCCGCAAAGCTTAAGGCGGAAATCTGCAGGGTGATGAACTGGTAATAAGGCTAAAACAACAGCCCATGAGAATAAACTCACGGGCTGTTTTTGCTATGCAATTTACTTTATCATTGCAAGAATATCTGCTTTAGGTCTTACTCCGACGGAGGTTGCCTCGATTTTTCCGTTTTTCACAACCACAAGGGTCGGAATACTTGAAATGCCGAACTTTGCCGCAAGCTCGTTTTCATCGTCAACGTTAATTTTTCCCACCTTTATTTCGGGAGTTTCCTCTGCAATCTCGTCAACAACAGGAGAAAGCATTTTGCACGGACCGCACCAGCTTGCCCAGAAGTCAAGCAAAACAGTCTTTTGGGATTTCATAACTTCAGCGTCAAAATTATCGGCTGTGATTGTAATAACTGACATTTTTATTCTCCTTTACTTAATTTTCGGAAAAGCCGCCTTTTCCTTTATTAGTATAACACAAATCGGGATAAATGTACAGTATTTTAGTATAGTTTTTATGAAATTTATGTGAAATGCTGTTTTGCATAAAAAAGCCGCTGTTGAAGAAAATAAAACTGTATTTTCAAAACAAAGAAAGGTTGATTTTATGAAAATTGCGGTAATTTACTGGAGCGGAACGGGAAACACCGAGCAAATGGCAAAGGCGGTTGCGGAGGGAGCAGAAGCGGAGCTTTTCAGCGTTTCTGATTTTAACGGGAATGTTGAGGAGTACGACAGACTGGCTTTCGGCTGTCCGGCAATGGGAGCGGAGGAGCTGGAGGAATCCCAGTTTGAGCCCTTTTTCGCCTCAATCGAGCATAAGCTGAACGGAAAAGCCATTGCCCTTTTCGGCTCATACGGCTGGGGCGGCGGCGAATGGATAACCGGTTGGAAGGAGCGTGCCGAAAATGACGGAGCGGTTGTTATCGGAGAGGGAGTTACTTCTCTTGAAGCACCCGATGAGGAAGTGCTTGACAGGTGCAGAAAATTAGGTGAGGAGCTTGCAAAATGACTTGCCTCGGCATTATTGCAGTAACGCTGATTACCAATTTCCTTACAGACAACGTATAGTGAGAAGATGATAGCATTTCCGTAAAGCTCTTTTATTTGACAACACATAACCATTGTGCTATTATTTTCAAAAAGGAGGCATTTATGGGACTGATACACATTTACTGCGGCGACGGAAAGGGCAAAACCACAGCCGCCATAGGTCTTGGAGTAAGAGCCGCAGGAAGCGGAATGAGGGTGCATATTATCCAGCTGCTTAAAGGCAGCGAAACCTCCGAGCTTGATTCCTTAAGGCTGATACCGAATATAACGGTTGAGCGCTGCAAAAGGGATTACGGCTTTACCTTCAATATGACCGAAGATGACAAAAAAGCCCAGACCGCCGAGCATAACCAGATGCTGCTTAACGGGGAAAGGCTTATGCAGAGGGACGAAGCCGACCTGCTGATTATAGACGAATTCTGCGCCGCTTACGAATACGGGTACATTGACAAAAGCCTTGCGGACAGAATTGTGCTCAACAAGCCAGAAAAGGCGGAGCTTGTGCTGACGGGGAGGAATCCTGCGCAGAAATTCATTGACGCCGCTCATTACGTCAGCGAAATCAAGGCGGTTAAGCACCCCTTTGACAGCGGCATAAACGCCCGAAAAGGAATTGAATACTAAGGCAACACCGCACAATCAGCGGCTGTCGCCTTTGCCGCACGCTTGCTTGCATATTTTCCGCCATCTTGCACAAAAACTCCTTGACGGGCTAAAAAGTACCCTCTGTATATTGCTATACAGAGGGATAAACTTTATTT
>CAMDZU010000318.1 GCA_945910715.1 uncultured Clostridia bacterium | reverse complement strand
AAGCACCTCGGTTGAGATGCTTGATTTTAAATTATAAGTGTACTTTGAAAAAATCAGCGATTTATTCTAAGTATATTTTAAATTTTATTTGAAGTTTTATCACAATTGGCTCTCTGAAAACTCCGAGAAATAGCACAAAATATGCTGTTTTGTATCTGTTCAGAAGATAATTCATTTACATTTTGCCGCATTTCATGCACAAATGCGGCCATTTCTTTTGGCGCACATTCGATTGTTATTTTCATTCCAGCTCCTTTTTGTGTGTAAAAAACCGCTCACGGGTGTGGGCGGTTTAAAATATAGTCTTCAAATTCTTTTGGAAGTCTGAGATTGTATTTCTCAACATGATAGGAAAGATCACTCCACCAAGAGAAGCCGTCAATCTGTTTTGTATAAAGCTCTCCGCTTATATGTTCTCCAGTAATCAAATCCTTAGGTAGAGCAGTTGATACCATACTCGTTTTTCCGTTATTGTTGAGGAACTCTATAATCTTTTGCTGGTTTTCATAAGGTTTTTCGCACATATAGTCTTTCATGCTTGGCGCATTTGGCGCACCGTATTCTGAAAAATTACATACATAAACCATATCAACTACCTCCTTTCGGCTTGAATACTAACCATTTTCCTGTTTCTGAAACAGCCTCTCCGTTATTCCACATATCGGCTATAAATTTATTATCGCTTAAAAACATTTCACCGTCCGAGTTGACATTAACTATCTCAGTCGGAGCCATAACCTCAACGCCGAGCTCATCAGCAATTTGCTGAGCTATACAATTATCGCCTGCGCCCGTTTGACATGAAATCAGGCGAATCTTTTTTCCATTAAATTCCGAGGAATTCCGTATCATTTCAGCAGCTTGCTTTGCAGAATATGTCCATTCTTCATCGTTAAATCCGTTAATAATCAACTCTTTCGGGCTGCCATGACAAACAATATCGCAAAAACCGTCTATAGGTTTTATAGAATCTGCATAGCGATAGAGTTTTTCATTTGGATTAACAAACTTACTGCTTAGTTTTATTATACCACTTTCCCCCGATTTGTCAACACTCGCAGCCCTATAAACAACCCTTCCATCCTCGGTTTTCTGCAATCCCTTAACCCATTCGTCAAAGTCAACATCCGCACCGATTTCGTCCCCCAGCTCCGCAAGCTCTCTGTCAAGGTCCTCCTCGCTTGGGAGAACAGGGAGAGTAGTGGAACGGCAGAACGGGTGCATTGGCGGCAGGTTCTTGCCGGGAACGGCGTCCTTTACGTCAAACACCTTGCCGTCAAGGTCATTGCAGATTTCGCTTGTGCGGTTGTCAAGACAGGCGGAAAACTCGTATTTCTCAATATCAAGCTCCTTGTATCCCTCAAGCTCCGCCTGATTGGAAATATAGGTTGTTTCGGTGCGGACAAGGCGGCGAGCCTCAAAGGCTCCCACAGCGCAGCGGTTCATAATATCCTCCGCCATACGCTGTTCAGATTTGCCCGACATAATGCCCACAAGCATATCATTTTTCAGCCCGTCCGCAAGGGTCTGCGTGTTTCCCCAAACTCGCTTTGAGAAATGCTCTCCGCTCCATTCGGTGTTAAGTATCTTGTCAATGCGGCTTTGGGGAATAATATCAAATGCCGCCGAAACTCCCGTACCTTTCTGAACGTCAAAAACAATCTGCTTATACGCCTTGTCAATTTCTGCGCTGAAAAAGCTGTGGCCTGTTTTAACCTCCGCATTGTACAGCCTGCCGCACAATTCAGATGTCTTCTCGTCAAGCTCCTTAAGCCTGTTCATTCGGTAGGCATAGGCAGGAGAGCTTATCAATTGTTCTAACCTACCTGAGGTTTATTCCTCGTAGCCAATCAATTGGTCTACTGTAACCTCATATAAATTTGCTATTCTCCTAAGCCTTTTTGCGCTAGGCTGTCGCTTGCCAGATTCCCACATTGATATTGCGGATTCCCCAACTCCAAGCTGCTTCGATACATCAGCTTGGGTAAGCCCTGATTTTATACGCAGTTCCTTGATTTTTTCAGTTGTTGTCATTTTTGATTTCACCTCTCTATGAAATCACTATTTGTGATTTATGAAATTATTATACTCCACGTATCGTGATTTGTCAAGGCTAAAAATCACTTTTGGTGATTTGCACAAATTTCAATAAAAGCAGTTGACACAATTCACAAAAAGTGATATAATATTCACGAAAGGTGGTTTTATTATGATTGGTGACGCCATAAAAAAAATAAGGATTTCAAAAAAAATGCTTCAACAAGACTTGGCAGACAAATTGGGAGTTTCCAAAAGTACAGTTGCAATGTGGGAAACAAACAAACGTGAGCCTAATATTGATACTATTAATAAAATAGCGGAAATATTTGAATGTTCTGTGTCATACCTACTTGAAGATACAACAGGAAAAACGTCAGGCTTTCGAATTGACTACTCCGGTTGGCAGGCGGCTGAGGTATACTGCAAAAAAATGTTTGCAGGCAAAACTGAACAAGATGTGGCAAATGGGATATTACAAAATCTGACTAGCTTAAACC
>CAMDZU010000317.1 GCA_945910715.1 uncultured Clostridia bacterium | reverse complement strand
ACTTGCGGCAGGCGTCCATCATTACGGCTGTGCCCATGATGTTGGTGTTAAGGACAACTCCGGGGTTTTCGATAGAACGGTCAACATGGCTTTCCGCCGCAAAGTTAACCACAATGTCCGGATGTTCTTCCTCGAACACCTTGTAAACAGCCTCTCTGTCCGTAATATCCACCTTGCAGAAGCGGAAATTGGGGTTGTCCATAACGGGAGCAAGAGTTTCAAGATTGCCTGCGTAGGTAAGGCAGTCAAGGCATACAATACGATAATCGCTGTATTTTCCCAGCATATAATGGACAAAATTTCCGCCGATAAAGCCTGCGCCGCCTGTAACGATAATTGTCATTGGTAAATTCCTCCGTAAAAGCAATATATAAAGCAAATTTTAATTTCAAATCCGATTTTATTCAATCATACTACATAATATTATTGTTGTCAATAGAGATAATATGCCGCAGGGAAGCGGAAATACTGCGGAAGACGTTATCCTGCCTGTTCCGCAAAAGGCTCCGTTATAAGAGCGGCAGCTTTATCCCTTTTTCATATTCTCAGCCCTGAGCTGTCCGCAGGCGGCCTTTAAATTTCCGCCGAATTCGTGCCTTATTGTTGCGCTGACCTTCGCCTTTTTCAGTATGTCGTAAAAGGCGGCGATGCGCTGACGGCTGCTGCGCTTGAAGCCAAGATTTTCCGTTTCGTTGTAGGGAATAAGATTTACATAGCACTTTATTCCCTCAACCAGCCTGCAAAGCTCCCTTGCGTTTTCGTCGCTGTCGTTTATTCCGTCCAGCAGGATATATTCAAGGGTCAGCTTTTTGTTGGAGGAAAGAGTATATTCCCTTGCCGCCGCCATAAGCTCCGAAAGAGGATAAGCCCTGTTTACGGGCATAAGCCTGTTTCTGATTTCATCGTTGGGTGCGTGAAGGCTTATGGCAAGATTTATGCGGCTGCCCCTTTCGGTAAACTGCCTTATTTTAGGCACAACCCCTCCCGTTGAAACCGTAACGTGAGTTGTGCCTATATCAAGTCCGAAGCAGTCGGTTATTATATCCGCAAATGCCATTATGTTATCGTAATTGTCAAAGGGCTCGCCTATTCCCATTAAAACAACGTGGGAAACCCTTTCGCCCAGTACCTCCTCTGCACAGAGAAGCTGCAGCACCATTTCGTGGGGCAGCAAGTCCCTCACCTTTTTCAGCCGTCCGCTTTCGCAGAAGGCGCAGCCCATATTGCAGCCTACCTGCGTGGATACGCAAAGCCCGTTGCCGTAATCGTGCTTCATAAGAACCGTTTCTATTTTGTTTCCGTCCGAAAGCTCAAAAAGCACCTTGCACACGTCCTCGCCCTTAAGGATTTCAAGCGCCTTTATTTTTTCAAATGTAAAATCCCGCTCCATTACAGCTTTTACTTTTGGGTTAAGGCTTGCTATTTCCGAAAGAGAGGCGGCTCTTTCCTTGTAAATCCCCTCAAAGACAAAGCGTGCCTTGGTTTTGTTGATACCCCTCGAAATGAAATAGGCTTCAAGGTCTGCTCTTGTAATTCCGTATATGTTCATAAATAATCCCCGATAAATATTTTACTTTATTTTACCGCAACTATTGCAGAAAGTCAAATTTTCTGCTATTATTGGAATAACAAAGCTTTTTGAAAGGACAGCAATATGAAATTATTCAGAAAAATAACGGCAGCAATTTTAACCTGCGCCGTAATGGGAATTACCCTTGCAGGCTGCGGCGGCAGCAACGAACCTGCGGCTGAAGAACCAAAGCCCGACGAAATGCGTGATATTTCCGCAATGACCCTTACAAGCGAGCTGGGGCTGGGCTGGAATTTAGGCAACACCCTTGACGCAACAGGCACGGGTCTTGCCTCCGAAACCTCATGGGGAAACCCCACAACCACTCAGGAAATGATTGACAAAATCAAGGAGGGCGGCTTCAACTTTGTCCGTATTCCCACCACATGGGGCAAGCACATGGATGAAAACGATGTTGTAAGCGAGGAATGGATGAACCGTGTGCAGGAGGTTGTGGATTACGCCTACAACAGCGGAATGTACGTTATCCTTAACGCTCACCACGAGGACTGGTACGACCCCTATTACGACAATGCGGAAGCGGCGGAAGCAAAGCTGAGAAAGCTGTGGACGCAGATTGCGGAGCATTTTGAGAATTACAGCGAGCGCCTTATTTTCGAGGGAATGAACGAGCCGAGAAAGAGAAACACCCCTCTTGAATGGAACGGCGGCGACCAGGAGGGCTGGGACGTTGTAAATCAGCTAAACAAAGCGTTCGTTGAAACTATCAGAAGCGCCGGCGGCAACAATCCCCAGCGTATCCTTATGATATGCGGTTATGCCGCCTCCTCCGACCCTAAGGTATGGGACGCAATCAAGCTGCCCGAAAACGACGACAAGATAATCGTTTCAATCCACGCTTATCTCCCGTACAACTTCGCTCTTGCGGATTCAAAAACAGGTCAGCCCCGATTTGACGTTACACGCCCTGCAAGCACGCAGGCAATAGACGACCTTGCAAACAATATCTAC
>CAMDZU010000316.1 GCA_945910715.1 uncultured Clostridia bacterium | reverse complement strand
ACAGATATAACAATACTTAATTTTATTGTTGTTTTTGTATGTTTATTTTCTCTTAAGCACAGCATTAGTGCTGAAGTTTAACGGTTCAGCACAAGTTATTTTGTGCTTGCGCATAATGATTTTTGCAATAATTTAAAATCGGAATTGCATATAGTTGAAATAAAAACGAACAATTTGACGAATTATCCTCATAAAAAATCAGTGCTGAATATAAAAACACAAACAACAGATACTAATAAAAATTTGCGAAAGGAAAAGCTTATGAAAAACAGTGAAATAAACACTCTTGTTGAAAATGCAAAAACCGCTCTTGAGCAGTATATGACTATGACTCAGGAGCAGATAGACAAAATCTGCCACGCAATGGCGCAGGCAGGTCTTGACGCACATATTGTCCTTGCAAAGCTGGCTGTTGAGGAAACAGGACGTGGAATTATTGAGGACAAGGCAATAAAGAACATTTTCGCCACCGAATATATCTGGCACGACATCAAAAATCAGAAGTCGGTCGGCGTTATCGAATCAAACGAAATGGAGGGCTATATCGACGTTGCGGAGCCTGTGGGAATTGTTGCAGGAGTAACCCCTGTCACAAATCCTACTTCAACCACAATGTTCAAAAGCCTTATCTGCACCAAAACACGCAACCCAATTATTTTCGCCTTTCATCCCTCGTCCCAGAAATGTTCATCGGAGGCGGCAAGAATTATGCGTGACGCAGCCGTAAAGGCAGGCGCTCCCCTTCACTGTATTCAGTGGATTGAAAACCCCTCAATCGACGCAACAACGGAGCTTCTGCACCACGAGGGAGTTTCTCTTATCCTTGCAACAGGCGGCTCGGGAATGGTAAAATCCGCTTACAGCGCAGGTAAACCTGCTCTCGGCGTTGGCCCCGGCAATGTGCCCTGTTATATCCATAAATCCGCAAATCTGGGACGTGCCTGCACCGACCTTATTATGTCAAAAACCTTTGACAACGGTATGATTTGCGCTTCGGAGCAGGCGGTTATTGTGGATAAGGAAATTTCGGAGCAGTTTGAAAGGATAATGTCCGAAAACGGCTGCTATTTCCTTAACAAAAAGGAAATCGGACTTGTTTCCGATTACGTCATCAAGAAGGACACATTGGGCGTAAATGCGGCGGTAGTAGGACAGAGCGCCTATAAAATCGCAAAGGAAGCGGGAGTTTCCGTTCCCGAAAACACAAAAATCCTTATTGCAAAGCTGCCCGAGCCAAATGTAAAATACCCTCTCTCCCTTGAAAAGCTGTCCCCTGTCCTTGCCTATTTTGTAAGCGAGGACGCAAAACAGGGCTTTGCTTACTGCGAAAAAATGCTGGAGCTTGGGGGGCTTGGTCATTCGGCGGTCATTCACGCAGAGGACAAGGAGCTTTGCCTTCAATTCGGCAAGGTGATGAAGGCAGGAAGAATTATTGTAAACTCCCCCTCCACCCAGGGCGCAATCGGCGACATTTATAACACAAACACTCCGTCCCTCACTTTGGGCTGCGGCTCTTACGGACACAATTCCACCACCTCAAACGTATCCTCGGTAAACCTTATCAACAAAAAGCGTGTTTCTGAAAGGAAGGTCAATATGCAGTGGTTCAAGGTGCCGCCTAAAATTTTCTTTGAACACGGCTCGGTAAGCTATCTTGAAAAAATGCCGCAGATAAGCCGCGCTTTCATTGTAACCGACCCTGTTATGAGCAAGCTTGGCTACACCGACAAGGTGCTTTACTATTTACGCAAGCGTTCCGATTACTGCCATTGCGAGATTTTTTCCGACGTTGAACCCGACCCAGACGTTGAAACGGTAATGCGTGGAGTTCAGATGATGAACAGCTTCAAACCCGATGTGATTATCGCTCTGGGCGGCGGCTCAGCCATTGACGCAGCAAAGGCAATGTGGCTTTTCTACGAGCACCCCGACACGGACTTCAACGGTCTTAAGCTTAAATTTATGGATATAAGAAAGCGAGTTTTCAAGTTCCCTGAGCTTAATCAGAAAGCGAAAATGGTGGCTATTCCCACCACCTCGGGAACAGGTTCGGAGGTAACCTCGTTCTCGGTAATCACCGACCGCAGAAACAATATAAAATACCCTCTCGCCGATTATGAGCTTACCCCTGACGTTGCGATTATCGACCCACAGTTTGTTGCCACAATGCCGCCGTCCATTACCGCAGATACTGGGCTTGACGTGCTTACCCACGCAATCGAGGCTTACGTTTCGGTGCTTGCAAGCGACTTCACAAACGGTCTTGCAATAAAGGCAATCGCCCTTGTGCTGAATTATCTTGAGCGCAGCTACAAAAACCCCGACGATAAAATTGCAAGGGAAAAAATGCACAATGCAAGCTGCATTGCAGGTATGGCATTTTCCAACGCATTTCTTGGCATAAACCACTCCCTTGCCCATAAGTTAGGCGGCGAATTTCACATTCCACACGGCCGTGCAAACGCTGTGCTGCTGCCCTACGTTATCAGATTCAATGCGGAAAAGCCTACAAAATTCACCTCATTCCCCAAGTACGAGGAATTCAGAG
>CAMDZU010000315.1 GCA_945910715.1 uncultured Clostridia bacterium | reverse complement strand
AACGAACAGCACCGAGCGGTTGTGCTTTGCAGGAGGAACGATTATTGCAAGGAACATTCCGTAAATTGCAACGGACATTGAGGTTGTGACAATTTCGGGCAGCAGGGTGCTTGCCAGCGCTCCCAGCAATGTGCCCAAAGCCCAGCCTATATAAGGAACGGTCATTAGTCCGTAGAAATAGCGCTTTCCTATTTCTCCCGGCTGACTTGACGCAACGGCGAAAATCTCGTCCGTATTTGCAAAGGACATAATAAGCCGGTCACGGAGCTTGATTGTCCTGTGCAGCTTCTGCGAAAGGGAAAGTGACATAAGAGCGTACCGCAGATTGATTATAAGCTGAGTCATTGCCATTTCTATGTAGCCGCCGCCTGTTAAAATAAGCGAAAGTCCCGCAAACTGTCCTGCTGAGGTAAGATTTGTCATTGAAATGAATACGGCAACCCACACGGGAAGTCCCTGTGCTACCGCCATCATACCGAAGGTAAAGGAAACCGAAAGATAACCAAGACCTATCGGTATTCCGTCCTTCAGTCCTTTTTTGAAGCTGTTTACAAATTCCATACTTGCCTTTTCCTTTGTTTTTTACGCAAAAATACGGAAATGCAGCGGCATTTCCGACTTTGTTGTAATAATATGTATAATTTACCTTTAACAATATAGCATAAATTATTGAAAAAAGCAATATTTATCAGAAAATTTGCATTTGGATAAAATATGTGTTATACTTAATATAATTTATTGATAAGAACAACAGAACAGCAGAAAGGACAGATATAATGATCACAGTTTCAAACGTGAGCCTGCAATTCGGCGGAGCTACACTTTTCAAGGACGTTGACCTTATTTTCAACAGCGGCAACTGCTACGGCGTTATCGGCGCAAACGGCGCAGGTAAGTCCACATTCCTGCGTATTCTTGACGGAGAGCTTGAACCAACCACAGGCACGGTAAGCATTCCCGAAAATCTGCGTATGTCCGTATTGAAGCAGGACCACTTTGCTTATGATGAATACACCGTTCAGGACACGGTTATTATGGGCAACAAGCGCCTGTATGAAATTATGCAGGAAAAGGACGCCCTTTACGCAAAAGAGGATTTCTCCGAGGAGGACGGCGAAAAGGCAAGTCAGCTTGAGGCTGAATTTGCGGAGCTTAACGGCTGGGAGGCTGAAAGCGACGCTTCGAAGCTTATTCAGGGTCTTGGACTCAGCGAGGACATTCTCTATTCACAGATGAGCAGCCTTTCGGGTAACGAAAAGGTAAAGGTGCTCCTTGCACAGGCGCTTTTCGGCAATCCTGACATTATCCTTATGGACGAGCCTACAAACCATCTTGACATTGACGCAGTTGCGTGGCTTGAAGACTTCCTCGCTGACTATTTCGGCACGGTTATCGTTGTTTCCCACGACCGTCACTTCCTTAACAACGTCTGCACCCATATTGTTGACATTGACTATAACAAGATCAAAATGTATGTGGGCAACTACGAATTCTGGTACGAGTCCTCACAGATGATTCAGCGTATGATGAAGCAGCAGAACAGAAAGGCTGAGGAAAAGATCAAGGAGCTTCAGAATTTCATTCAGCGCTTCTCCGCAAACAAATCAAAATCCAAGCAGGCTACCTCACGCCGTAAGCTTCTCGAAAAAATCACCGTTGAGGAAATGCCTGCATCCAGCAGACGCTATCCCTTTATCGGCTTTGATATGGAGCGCGAGGTTGGCAAGGATATTCTGCAGGTAAGCGGTCTTACCAAGACAATCGACGGCGTAAAGGTGCTTGACGACGTAAGCTTTACCGTAGGCAAGAACGACAAAATTGCATTCCTCGGCGAAAGCGAAATCGCAATTACCACCCTGTTCAAAATTTTAGTAGGAGAGCTTGAACCGGACGAGGGCACTTACAAGTGGGGCAGTACCACTTCCGTAAGCTATTTACCCATTGACTCTGACCATTTCTTTGCAGGCTGCACAATGTCAATTCTTGACTGGATAAGGCAGTATTCCAAGGACGTTACCGAAACCTATCTCCGTGGATTCCTCGGCAGAATGTTATTCTCGGGGGACGACATCTACAAGCCCGTAAACGTCCTTTCGGGCGGCGAAAAGGTACGCTGTATGTTCTCACGAATGATGCTTTTCCAGAGCAACGTGCTTATTCTTGACCGACCCACCAACCACCTTGACCTTGAAAGCATTACCGCAGTAAACAACGGTCTTGCCGACTTCAAGGGCAACGTGCTTTTTGCCTCCCACGACCACGAAATCGTTCAGACAGTAGCCAACAGAATTATCGAAATCAGAGAAAAGGGCTGCTATGACAGACTCGGCACTTACGAAGAGTACGTTGACTGGAGAAAGTCCCAAAATATGGGTACTTTTACTCTGTAATCCCTATATAAAATTATCCGCAGCTTCATACTGCGGATTTTTTCATTGTCCTTACAATGACACAGCATAGTGTGTATAATATAGGTAAGGAGGCGATAATATGAACATTTTCACAGACAATGACAACTTTTTTGGCGGTATTTTTGATTTTAACCGTG
>CAMDZU010000314.1 GCA_945910715.1 uncultured Clostridia bacterium | reverse complement strand
TTCATAAAAATATGCGACAGAGTGAAATCACTGTCGGATATTTTGCTTTTTGCTTAATCACCGAAGGATACGCCAATATCCTTTGCGGTAAGTACAACCTTGTCGTCCGCAGGAACAAACTTGGTTTTCATTGTAACGTCGGACAGCTTGTTTTCGGAAATTTCGCTGCCGATTTTTGCAACGGTATAGCCGTACTTCTCCTGCATAATAAGGTTAGCCGCCTTTGCGCCGAACTTTGTGGCAAGAACCCTGTCGTAAGCCGAGGGACTGCCGCCTCTGAGAATGTGTCCGGGAACAACCGTTCTTGTTTCATAGCCTGTCATTGACTGAATCTGCTTCGCAATGCGGTTTGTAGCGGTTGTTTCGCCTGCCTCCGCACGGAGTCTGTTGCGTTCCTTTTTCTTAAGCTTTGCTTCCTCAACGCTCATTGCGCCCTCTGCAACCGCAATAATTGAGAAGGTCTTGCCTGAATTTGCACGCTTTTCAACAGCCTTTGCAACCTTTTCAATATCGTATGGGATTTCGGGGATAAGGATTATATCAGCCCCTCCCGCAACGCCCGAGTAAAGGGTGAGCCAGCCTGCCTTGTTGCCCATTATTTCAATGACCATAATTCTGCTGTGAGATGTGGCGGTGGTGTGTATTCTGTCGATAACCTCTGTGCCGATGTCAACGGCTGTGTGGAAACCGAAGGTTACGTCGGTACCCCATATATCGTTGTCGATTGTCTTTGGCAGACCGATAACGTTAAGTCCCTCTTCCGAAAGGAGATTGGCAGTCTTGTGAGTGCCGTTGCCGCCAAGAGTGAGCAGGCAGTCAAGCTTCTGCTGCTTGTAGGTAGCCTTCATTTCCGCAACCTTGTCTATTTTGTCGTCCTCAACAACCTGCATCAGCTTGTAAGGAGTTCTTCTTGTGCCTAAAATAGTGCCGCCCTGTGTTAAAATTCCGCTGAAATCCGAGGACTTCATTATTCTGCATTCATTGTGGATAAGCCCGTGATAACCGTCCTGTATGCCCACAATTTCCACCTTATCCTCGCCGATAAGGTTGTAGCAGCCCTTTGCAACGCCTCTGATTGTAGCGTTAAGTCCGGGGCAGTCGCCGCCGCTTGTAAGAATGCCTATTCTGCGTTTTGCCATTTTTGTTCCTCCTTACTTTTTCCTCTCTTTTCTATTA
The DNA here is from genome assembly GCA_945910715.1 of uncultured Clostridia bacterium. Classification (GTDB taxonomy): domain Bacteria; phylum Bacillota; class Clostridia; order Oscillospirales; family Ruminococcaceae; genus Ruminiclostridium_E. The sequence continues at coordinate 1,393 of CAMDZU010000314.1, read as the reverse complement.
TTATACTATTTTTCTCTTTAAAGTCAATAAATTCCGCTGAAAAAATTTTGTGCAGATTCTATAAAAACCTATTGACAAAAAACTTTGGTTATATTAAAATAAATATGATTTAGGTTAAACCCTTATTAGCTGTTTTTCTGCTTCGGGCTTTGTTTAACCCCAAATGAAAACGATTAACTGAAAGTGAAAGGTAAAAGACTATGGCTTACATTTTAGGTGTTGACATCGGAACTTCGGGAACAAAAACCGTACTTTTCAGCGAGGACGGAGTACCCGTTTCATCTGCAACATACGAATATCCCCTTTACACTCCACAGAACGGCTATGCCGAGCAGGACCCTGCCGACTGGTGGCACGCAACGGTAAACGGAATCAAGGACGTTATCGGCGAAAGCGGTATTTCTCCCGAGGAAATCAAGGGAATCGGCCTTTCGGGACAGATGCACGGACTTGTTATGCTTGACGCTGAAAATAAGGTTATCAGAAAGAGCATTATCTGGTGCGATCAGCGTACCGCAAAGGAAGTTGTTGAGATTACCGACAAGGTAGGCGCAGACAGACTTATTGAAATTACCGCAAATCCTGCAATCACAGGCTTTACAGCCGCTAAGATCATGTGGGTGAAGAACAACGAGCCCGAAAACTATGAAAAATGCCGTCATATTCTTCTCCCCAAGGATTACATAAGATTTATGCTTACGGGCGAATTTGCTACGGAGGTTTCGGACGCGTCGGGAATGCAGCTTTTAGATATTCCCAAGCGTGACTGGTCGGACGAGGTGCTTGACAAGCTTGGCATTGACAAGGCTCTCCTTGCAAAGGTTTACGAATCACCCGAAATCACAGGCGAGGTTACAAAGCAGGCTGCTGAGCTTACAGGCTTAAAGGCAGGCACAATCGTTGTAGGCGGCGCAGGGGACAATGCGGCTGCTGCTGTGGGAACAGGCGTTGTTGAGGACGGAAAGGCGTTTACTACTATCGGTTCAAGCGGTGTTGTATTCGCTCACACTTCCGATATTTCCATTGACAAAAAGGGCAGAGTACATACCTTCTGCTGTGCTGTTCCGGGCTGCTGGCACGTTATGGGCGTTACACAGAGCGCAGGTCTGTCGCTGAAATGGTTCAGGGACAACCTTTGCTGGAGCGAAATGGAAACAGCCGTTAATATGGGCGTTGACCCTTACTATTTAACGGATAAGGAGGCAATGGATGTGCCTATCGGCGCTAACCGTCTGCTTTATATGCCATATCTTAACGGCGAAAGAACTCCCCACCTTGACCCCAACGCAAGAGGTGCGTTTGTGGGACTTTCCACAATGCACAAAAAGCGCGATATGATAAGAGCCGTTATGGAGGGCGTTGCATATTCTCTCCGTGACTGCGTAGAGGTTAT
>CAMDZU010000313.1 GCA_945910715.1 uncultured Clostridia bacterium | reverse complement strand
GATGAAGAGGAAGCAGACGAGGAAAAGACCGAGGCTGATTACGAAACATTGTTCACAAAGACAGGCACCAATCCGTCGGCGGAATTTGTGGAAAATCTGTTCGCAATGTCCAACGACGCTCCACAGCTTTACAAGACCGACGACGCATATTACGTTGTAGTGCGCCGTGATTTAAGCGAAAGAACAGACTGGCTTGAGGAAAACACTCACACCATTATCCACAAGCTTAAGGAAGACGCAATGACAGAGCTTCTTGCAAACGCTTATGCAGGCTATACTGTTGAAATCAACGAGGCTGCAAAGAGTGCATACGACCCGAAATCATTAAAGTAAAGGCAACACCGCACAATTAACGGCTGCCGCCTTTGCCGTACGCTTGCTTGCATCTTTTCCGTCATCTTGCATAAATTTCGCTTGACAGGCGCCAGCCTGCCTGCGCTCAATTTATACAATCTAACGAAAAATCTGACGGCGCAATCCCACGACAATAATTATGCGGTATTGCCTAAAGAATGTTTAACCGCTGCGTCTTTCGGGGCGCAGCGGTTTTTTCGATAATTCGCCTTTCCGGGAAAGGAATGATTCTATGATAATTTTAAGCGGCACGGACATTGAAATGGCGTTCGGGGTTGACCTGCTTTTTTCGGGAGTTAATTTCGAGGTTGACGAAAAGGACAGAATAGGTCTTGTAGGCGTCAACGGCACAGGCAAAACCACCCTTTTCAAAATCATCAACCGCATTACCGAGCCTGAAAAGGGCACTCTGAATAAATCCGCCGATACCGTAATCGGCTATATGGAGCAGCACGTTGTCCGTGACAGCAGTGTTTCCGTATATGACGAGGCGCTTTCCGTTTCGCAGGGGCTTATTGACCTTGAAAAGCAGCTTGACGAGATACACGCACAGATTGACGGCGGAAACCACAGCGCAGAAATTCTCGACCGTCAGATGAAGCTGCAGGAGCGTTTCGAGCGTGAGGGCGGACTTGAATTCCGCGCAAGAACAAAATCGGCGCTTACGGGTCTTGGCTTTTCGGCGGAGGAGCAGGAAAAGCCCGTTTCGGTGCTCAGCGGCGGTCAGAAATCCAAGGTGCAGCTTGCAAAGCTGCTGCTTTCGGGAGCAAATCTGCTGCTGCTTGACGAGCCTACCAACCACCTTGACATAAAGGCCTGCGAATGGCTGGAAAGGTTTCTCCTTGAATACAAGGGGGCTTATATAGTCATTTCCCACGACAGATATTTCCTTGACAAGGTAACAACCAGAACCTTTGAGCTTGAAAACAAGCGCCTTACCGCATGGAAAGGCAATTACACCAAATTCCGACAGCTTAAAGAGGAAAAGCGGCTCGCAATGCAGCGTGAGTACGACAACACAATGGCGGAAATAAAGCGCATTGAGGGCATAATCGAGCAGCAGAAGCGCTTCAATCAGGAGCGCAACTACGTCACAATCGCCCATAAGCAGCACAGCATTGACCGCCTTAAGGAAACCCTTGTAAAGCCCGAAGCCCCTCCCGAGGAGCTGCACTTCACCTTCCCCTGCTCCGAGGGGTCGGGAAACGACGTGCTTTATGCAAGCAATCTCTGCAAAAGCTTTGACGGAAAGGTGCTTTTCAGAAACGTGTGCCTTGACATAAAAAAGGGGGAAAGGGTGTTTCTTCTTGGGCCAAACGGCTGCGGTAAATCCACCCTGTTCAAAATTCTCGTGGACAAGTACAAGGCGGATTACGGGGATTATAAGCTTGGGGCAAGAATAAAAATAGGCTATTTCGACCAGATTCAGACGGGACTTACGGACAGCAAAACAGTCCTTGACGAAATATGGGATCAATACCCCAAAATGTCACAGACTCAGGTGAGAACAGCTCTGGGATCCTTTTTGTTCAAGGGCGAGGAGGTTTTCAAGAAAATCGGCTCATTAAGCGGCGGCGAAAAGGCAAGAGTGGCTTTGCTGAAGCTTATGCTGAGCGGCTGCAATTTCCTGCTCCTTGACGAGCCTACAAACCACCTTGACATTGGGGCAAGAGAGGCACTGGAGCAGGCGCTCCTTGGCTATAAGGGAACATTGTTCGTTATTTCCCACGACCGTTACCTTATAAATAAGCTTGCAGGAACAATTTACACCCTTACCGAAAACGGTGCGGAAAAGTTCGACGGAAACTATGACGATTATGTAACGAGCATAGAAAACGTCAGCATAAAGGCGCAGCCCGAAAAAACCGAGGACAAGCCAAAGGTGAACAATTACCGTCTGCAAAAGGAAAGGGAAAGCGAAAAGCGAAAGCTGAACACAAGAGTAAAAAAGGCGGAGGAACGCATAAGTCAGCTTGAACAGCTTATCGAGGAGCTTAACGCAAGGCTGATGACTCCCGAAATCGCCTGCGATTTTGAAAAGGCAACGGAGATAACAAGGCAGATTGAGGAAAGCAACACGGAGCTTGAACAGCAGATGGAGGAATGGGAAAAAGCGGGAGAACTGCTGGAGAAAATGGAGGAGTAAGGCGGCGGAATGGCTTTTTAACAGGTTTTCAAAAGGGGCTAAAAGCCCCTTTCAGCTTGTCGAAAAAGTATTTTT
>CAMDZU010000312.1 GCA_945910715.1 uncultured Clostridia bacterium | reverse complement strand
ATTGCGGCGTCCGCCATTCCCGTGTAAAGGTACATTGCACGGACTGCGTGTCCTACCGCCTTGTCCTGACTGCGGACGGGAGCGTGGCTCTGATTGTATTCGGAATTGGAAGTCCACGAGCCCCAGACGCTCCAGCCCCGTTTTTCCGATTCCCTCGAGAAGTAATTGTCTGTGCCTCTGCGGTCGATAAAAGCTGAGGCAAGTTCAAGGTACTTTTTATCCTTTGTACAGCGGTACAATCTCATCAGCGCAAGCTCGATTTCGGGATGTCCCGGGTAGCCCTCTGCGCCCTCGGTGATGAAATGCTTGTAGGTATGGTCAGCCATGCGGCACATAATGTCAAGGAGCTTTCTCTTGCCCGTACATTCATAGTAGGCGACTGCCGCCTCAATCATATGTCCCTCACAGTAAAGCTCGTGAGCCTCCGCAAGGTTAGTCCATCGCCTTTGGGGCTCCTTTACGGTGAAATATGTGTTGAGGTAGCCGTCATTGTGCTGGGCTCTGCCGATAAGGTCGATTATTTCGTCACAGCGTTTTTCAAGCTGCTCATCGGGGAACAAGGCAAGGGAATAAGCGGCGCCCTCAAGCCATTTTGCCACATCGCTGTCCTGAAAGACCATTCCGTAAAATTCCGAGCTGCATTTGCCTGTTTCCAGCATTTCAGCCGCCAGTCTGAAATTTTCTACCGCATGGCTTGGCTCTGCGCCCTCGATCAAATCCTTGATTGCCTTTTCCTGATAGGGAATTACCGAGTCCTTTATCAGCCTTTCGTATCTGCCGAAAAAGCTGTCCGTTATTTTAAACTTCTTTATTAAATCCATAGAGCGCCTCCTTTGTTGAATTTAATTCGTTCAGATGTCAATTTCCCGAACGTCGTCGGGAATATAATAGCACATTTCCTCATGGTAGTCAGCGTCCGTTATTCTTTCCGCAGGCAGCTTTATGTAGTTCAGATCGGCGCTTGCAAGGACGTTTCCGTCCATATCGAGAATTTCGGTGTGGCTTTTTACAAAGTGGCTGTTTGACATGGTTACAATGCCCTTGCCTTTAAGGGGAACGCCGTAGGGAACAGGCTTTCTGAATTTGGTTTCAAGGGAGGTTGTAACCGCCAGCACCTGGGGCTCGAATACCCAATAAGCACGGAAACCCAGCTCGTCAAGCATAGCGGTTATCATTCCCCCGTGAACCCGTCCGGGGTAGCTCTGATGACGTTCGTCGAAGGTGAAAAGAGTTCCTACGCTGTTGTCCTCCATATTGTAAAAGGGGGCTTTTAGACCGTATTCGTTATCCATGCCGCATAAAATGCACATACGGCTGTTGCGCTGTTTTTCAATAACCTTCATTTTATTTCCTCCGTTTTCTTATAATTGTAACTTTAAAAGGAATATTTGTCAACAGGAATAACGTTATTACTTTATTTCGGTTGACAAAAGGTTTATTAAGTGATATTATACTTCAAAGATAAAGATATAAAGAACAAAAGAAATCTCAGGAGAAAGAAAATGAAAAAGCTTATTGCCCTTGACCTTGACGGCACCTTGCTTGACGACCGCAAGGAAATCACGGAAAAAACAAGAAAAAGCCTTATAAAAGCCCAGCAAAGAGGCAACACGGTAATTCTCGCTTCGGGAAGACCTACCCCCGGGCTGTATTCACAGGCGGAGGCCCTTGAGCTTGGAAAGTACCACGGACTGCTTCTGTCCTACAACGGCGGCAAGGTAACGGACTACACAACAGGGGAAATTATTTACGAAAATTCCATTGACAATTCCCTTGCAAAGGAGTTTCTGCGCCATCTTGAAAAGTTTGACGTGAACCCCATTGTTGAGGACGGGAAAAACATTTACACAGACAAGCCCCACGGCTTCAAAAACGATTTTGAAAGCCAACAGAATCATCTCGGCATTGTCAAGGTGGAAAACATCTGCGATTACATAAGCTACAATCCCGTTAAAATCCTTATTGCCGCACCCGCTGAAATTCTCGACCCACAGATTGAGAAAATCACAGCCCCCTTTGAGGGCAGACTGTCCTTTGTGAAATCAGCGCCCTTTTACCTTGAAGCAACGCCCCTCGGGGTAAACAAGGCAGGCTCATTGCAGATTGTATGCGACAGACTTGGCTTTAAGAGGGAGCAGCTTGTTTCCTTTGGTGACGCTGAAAACGACCTGTCTATGATTGAATTTGCGGGAATTGGCGTTGCAATGGCAAACGCCTGCGAAAAGCTGAAAAGGGCTGCAAATATGATAACGCTTTCCAATAATGAGGACGGTATTGCCTACGCACTTAAAAAATTAGGCATTGCGTAATACATAAGTTAAAATTTATAGCAATATATTTTTGCATAATCTATTGATTATTTCTTGATAATGTGGTATTATTGTATCAACAACAATAATATGAAAGGAAATCACATTATGTCAGGTGCAAAAAAGATATTGTCTGCTGTTTTGTGCGCTGTAATGCTGCTTGGAATGACGGCCTGCGGCGGAAATGGGGAAACGACCTCTGCCGAAACAACAGCCGCTGAAACCGCAACGGCTGAATCAACAACAACTGCAGAAGCCACAACCACA
>CAMDZU010000311.1 GCA_945910715.1 uncultured Clostridia bacterium | reverse complement strand
GCCGACGCCGCCGCCGATTACGCAGGCTTTCTTTGCGCCCTCAAAATTAGTTGCAACGCCGAGAGGGCCTGCAAAATCCTGAAGTGCGTCACCCTCGCCCAGCTTTGAAAGCAGCATTGTGGTTTCGCCTACGATCTGGAAAATTATTGTTACTGTGCCTGCTTCACGGTCATAGTCTGCTATTGTAAGTGGTATTCTCTCGCCGTATTCGTCAACGCGGAGGATAATGAACTGACCTGCCTTTGCTTTTCTGGCAACGAAAGGCGCGTCAATTACCATCAGCATTACGTTGTCATTAAGCTGACGCTTTTTTAAGATTTTATACATTGCCTTGTACTCCTTTGCAGAATTATTGATAAAAAATTACTCATATAGTATAGCATTATTTAGCGCAAAATGCAATATTTATAAAATGGAAATTTGCAATAAATTCATTCTTTATTTGCAATAATTTATGTCAGCATATACATAACAACTTGGTTAAGTTAAATAAAGTAAAGTTTTAAGTAAATTTGTTAAATGTAAACAAAAAAGTCCCTAAAAATTCTTCACAATGTTAATTGACAGGAAAAGCTAAAAATGATAATATAAAGGTGTAAAAGCATAACCACTCAATTATGGATTATGCATAACTTGATATTAAGTAAATAATTCAGGAGGAAAAGAATGAAGAAGAACTTTAAGGCAATCATTGCAGGTGTTCTGTCCGTTGCAGCAATACTTTCAATGACAGCTTGCGGCGGCAGCACAGGCGACGGCAGCCAGAACGCTACCACAACCGAAGCTACAACTACAGCCCGCACAACTCTTGCAACTGACGAAAATCTTCAGGAGCAGGTAGGTAACCTTGCTGAAACCTTAGGCGAGGAAGAAATTGAAGTTACCAAGAAGATCACATGGCTTGCATGGTGGTCAATGGACGAAACACAGGCAGCTGCTGAGCTGTTCAAGACTATGTACGGCATTCCCGAAGAGGGCAATGAAGATTACGGCGAAGACGCTAACAACATTTTCGAAAACGTATTCGTAGCATACGGCGACCGTTACGACAAGCTTGCTACAATGATTTCGGGCGGCGACTCCCCCGACATTTTCCCATTTGAAATTGTAAACTATCCTTACACCGTTTACAAGGGAATGTTCCAGCCAATCGACGACTACCTTGACACTACAACAGAAGAATGGGCTGATTACAGAGAAGTAATGGACAAGTTTGTATGGGGCGGCAAGAACTACTGCGCTATCACAGCTATTTCCACAAACGACCTCCTCTGGTACAGAAGAAGCGTTGTTGAAGAAGCAGGTCTTGACGATCCTTACGAGCTTTACAAGGCAGGCAACTGGACCTGGAACGAATTCCTTCAGATGGGCGCTGACTTCCAGGACAGCGGCGAAGGCAAGTTCTTAATCGACGGCTTCAACCCCGAAAACAGAATCATCTGCTCAACAGGTACTCCTCTTATCGGACTTGTTGACGGCAAGCTTCAGTGCAACCTTTACGACGCAAACGTTGAAAGGGCAATGGAAGTTATTTCCAAGCTCTGCACAGAAAACTACAGATACCCACGTCACGAGCTGAACAACTGGTCAACAAGCTACCCTGCATGGGTAAACGGCGACACACTGTTCTTCGCTGACGGTACATGGAGATTTGAAGAGCACTGGTGCAAGTACAGAGACAGATACGGCTGGGACGCTGACGAAGTATTCTTTGTTCCTTTCCCAAGAGATCCTAACTCCGAAACATACTATGCAGAAATGAAGCAGGACGCTTATATGCTCTGCGGCGGTTCTGACAACGTAGAAGGCTGGACAGCTTGGACAAAGTGCGTGCTTGCTGCTTCCAAGGACGAAAACGTAGTAGCTGCTCAGCGTGAAAAGAGCAAGAACGACTTCGGCTGGACAGACGAACAGCTTGACTTCCTCTATGAATTAACACACGGCGCAGTTTCTCCCGTATTCGACTTCAAGAACGGTATCGGTCAGGATATCGCTTCAACAGACTACTCCGAAAACTGCATTGAAAGCCTTACAAAGGATCCTTATGTAACAGCCGCGGCAACATATACACAGCGCCGCTCTGAAAACGAGGGTCAGATTACACAGCGTGTTGAAGAGCTTAACGCTTCTATCTCCGCTTAATCGGGCTTGACACAAAATAATATCGGCTGCACGGCAGAAACGCTGTGCAGCCTTTATTTTTCGGCACAGAATAAGCCTACCTTTATTTCGGTAGGCTTAAATCTGTTTATATTGCGTAATTACTTATACTATTTCCTAATCAACCTTTAGACTTTGCCTATAAGGAGATCAGAAATTAGTATTATTGAATGGGTTCTCTGTCTTGTAAAGCATACCCTTTGGCTGGTTGAAGCCGATGCTCTCAACGCCAAGATATGTGAATACAGAGTGAATTGCCTTTCCAACGTGGTCGAAAGCTACTGCGCCGTGGTGTGGGAAGTGACCCTCAACTAAAACGTGACGGTAGAAACGAGCCATTTCGGGAATAGCAAAGATACCGATTGCGCCGAAGGAGCGTGTTGCAACCGGAAGCACCTCGCCCTCAGCGATGTAGGAAACAAG
>CAMDZU010000310.1 GCA_945910715.1 uncultured Clostridia bacterium | reverse complement strand
AACAGTCTAAATTTGTTGAAATTCACCTATTGACTTTATGCGGAATATATTGTATTATATAAAGCGTAGAGAAACAAAGGCGTTTCGGAACAGGATAACTGTCCCGAAATGCCTTTTCGTTTTTAATAGGTTATTTTACAGGAGGAAAAGGGATATGTCAGAAAACTACAACGTAGCCGAAAACTTCGGCTCAATGTCTTTTAACGAGGCAACAATGCGTCAGAGATTGCCAAAGGCTGTTTTCAAGGCGCTGAAGAAAACAATCGACACAGGCAAGGAGCTTGACGTTTCAATCGCCGAAACAGTTGCAAGCGCAATGAAGGACTGGGCCATCGAAAAGGGCGCAACCCACTACACACACTGGTTCCAGCCAATGACAGGCATTACCGCCGAAAAGCACGACTCGTTCATTTCACCTATGGGCGACGGCACGGTTATTATGGAATTTTCGGGCAAGGAGCTTATCAAGGGCGAGCCTGACGCTTCCTCTTTCCCATCGGGCGGTATCAGAGCTACCTTCGAGGCAAGAGGCTATACAGCCTGGGACCCCACATCTTATGCATTTGTAAAGGATAATACATTATATATTCCAACAGCTTTCTGCTCATATTCGGGCGAGGCTCTGGATAAGAAAACTCCTCTGCTCCGTTCAATGGACGCAGTTTCCGACCAGGCACTCCGTATTTTAAGACTGTTCGGCAACACAACAGCTGAGCGTGTTACAGCAACCGTCGGCGCAGAGCAGGAATACTTCCTCATTGACGAAAAAATGTACAACGAGAGAGAAGACCTTATCTTCACAGGCAGAACCTTATTCGGCGCTCCCGCACCAAAGGGACAGGAGCTTGACGACCACTATTTCGGCGTTATCAAGCAGAGAGTTTCCGATTATATGAAGGATCTCGACAAGGCTCTCTGGGAGCTTGGCATTACCTCAAAGACAAAGCACAACGAGGTTGCTCCGGCACAGCACGAAATGGCTCCTATTTTTGAGTCAGCCAACCTTGCCGCAGACCACAACCAGCTCACAATGGAGCTTATGCAGAAAATCGCAAAGAAGCACGGCATGGTCTGCCTGCTCCACGAAAAGCCCTTTGCAGGGGTAAACGGCTCGGGCAAGCACGACAACTGGGCTATTTCCACAAACGAAGGTCAGAATCTTCTGGACCCCGGCGCTACACCGCTTGAGAACGCACAGTTCCTCACATTCCTTGCAGCTATCGTAAAGGCTGTTGACGAAAATGCAGACCTGCTCAGACTTGCAGTTGCAACCGCAGGCAACGATCACCGTCTTGGCGCAAACGAAGCGCCTCCGGCTATTATCTCAATCTTCCTGGGCGAAGAGCTTACAGACGTTATCGACGCACTTGTAAGCGGCGGCAAGGTAAAGGATAAGCACGTTCAGTTCGACATCGGCGTTTCTTCTCTGCCCAAGTTCCCCAAGGATACAACCGACCGCAACAGAACCTCGCCTTTCGCTTTCACAGGCAACAAGTTCGAGTTCAGAAGCGTCGGCTCCGCTCTCAACATTGCAGGACCGAACATTGTGCTTAACACAATCGTTGCAGACGCTCTGTCTGAATTTGCAGACGAGCTTGAAAAGGCTGCCGACTTCAAGAGCACGCTGAACAAGCTGCTTATCAAGACCTTCACAGACCACAAGAGAATTATCTTCAACGGCAACGGCTATGACGCATCTTGGGTTGAAGAAGCTGAAAAGAGAGGTCTGCCCAACCTGAAGTCCACAGTTGACGCTGTTCCTCATTTCGAGGACGCAAAGAATATCGAGCTGTTCAAGAAGCACAAGGTATTCAGCGAGGTTGAAATCCACTCCCGTACAGAAATCCTCCTTGAGAACTACTCAAAGGTAATCAATATCGAGGCTCTTACAGCAATTGATATGGCAAAGCGCCAGATTGCTCCTGCTGTAATGAAGTACGAAAAGGAAATCTGCGACATCATCGTTTCCAAGAAATCAGCAGGCATTTCCGCCGCTGTTGAGGAAGGAATCGCAAACAAGGTTTCCACACTGACAGAAAGCCTTACAAAGAGAATTGCAGAGCTTGAAAACGACGTTGCCAAGGCACACGGTCTTACAGATATGGGCGAGCTTTCAAGATACAGCCACGATACAATATTTGCCGCAATGCAGGCAATGCGTGCCGTTGCAGACGAGCTTGAAACAATCGTTCCCGCAGAGGCTTGGCCAATTCCTACATACGCAGACATTCTGTTCAGCGTAAAATAATTGCAGTGTTGCACTGCCTGAAAAATGACTAAAAGCATTTTGCTTTTAGATAACCTGCACCCTTTTCCTATGGCTATGATCGGCATAAGTCGGTCATAGCCGCTTTTCTTTTTGGGGGCAAAGCCCCCACCTCCCACAACGAGAGGAAAACAAAAGGGGGCGAGCAACCCCCTCCACACCAACATAAAAATTACAACAAACACAAAAATCGGGGGTCAAGGGGGGCGAAGCCACCAATCCCCACAACGAGAGGAAAACAAAAGGGGGCTCGCAGCCCCCGCAGCTTGTCGAAAAAGTATTTTTCGACAAGCTGAAGACTTTGAGAAACACACGCA
>CAMDZU010000309.1 GCA_945910715.1 uncultured Clostridia bacterium | reverse complement strand
GCGGCAGGAAATTCTGCTGTTCAAGCTTTCTGGGCGAGTTTCAGCCTGTTTCAATAAAAATGGCAAAGGAACAGTCCCTTTCCCTTAACCCCACGAAAATTTCGGGCACCTGCGGCAGACTTATGTGCTGTCTGAAATACGAGCAGGACTGCTATGAGGACTTGCTGAAAATTACTCCCAAGGTGGGTGCTTACGTTGAAACCGCCGAGGGCAAGGGTACCGTTGAGGACGCAAACATTTTAACGGGAGTGCTTAAGGTAAAGCTTGACAAAAAGCAGGACGCACCGCCCATTACCGTAAAGCGTGAGGACGTTAAGCTTATCAAGGACGGTCAGATCCGTGTAAACCGTGACGAGCTGGCTGCGCTCCGCAATTTGCAGGATTGAAAAAGGGGATAAAATATACTGTAAAGGTATATTTTATCAGCCCTGATTTACATAGTTTTTGCAAAAATACTATTGCAATTTATGTAAGAACGTGTTATAATAATGTCAAATTACATAAGGAGGACAAATACCAATGGCTTATACAATTTCTGACGAATGCATCGCTTGCGGCGCTTGCGCTGACGGCTGCCCTGTTTCCGCTATTTCCGAAGGCGACGGCAAGTACGTTATCGACGCTGACACATGCATCGACTGCGGCGCTTGTGCTGATACTTGCCCTGTTGGAGCTCCACAGGCATAATTGCACAACAAAAAGCAATAAATTACCCTTACTTTATGTGGGGGTAATTTTTTTGTATTTAATTTGACAAAAGGTCTTTTAAATCCCGAAAATTTATGCTATACTTATTATGTATGAAATTTAATCAACACTTCCGCCCTTGCGGATAAGAAAAGGATACGGCTATGAATTTTTCGGAATGCTTTGCAAAAGCCCAAAAGGGCGATAAAAACTGCTTTGCAGAGCTTTACTCCTTTATATATAAAGAGATTTTCTTCACCGCTTATTTCAGCATTAAGCCTGCTGATGTGGAAAACGCTGTGAAATCGGCGGCGGCAGACCTTATGAAAACTCTTGACAAGTGCGATGAACAAAGCTTTTACCCAAGAGCAGCCAAGCTGCTTTGCATGAGAATAATCCCCTTGTTCAAGCACTACCGTGAAACGGGGGAGAAAATCACATACGACATTTTAAGCGTAAATCCCGACGAAAACGGAATCGACCTGAAGCAGGAAATGAACAGGCTTACCGACCTTGAAAGACTGGCTCTTATTCTGTGGGCGGAGTTCGGTTTTCCAATGGACGTGCTAAGCGTTGTAAGCGGTCAGAAGGAAAACGTAATTACCGCCAAGCTTGAATCTGCCAAGGAAAAAATCATTGCGGTAATTCCAAGGCTTGCCGACAACAGACCAAAGCTGAGAGATAATCTCAGAATGTGCTTTACCGCCGAAATCCCCGATTACGCCAAGCCCGAAAGCCTTTTCCCTGCCGAAAAGGAGGGCTTTTCCCTTGACGCAAAGACCTTTATCAAGGCTGTTAAGGCGGAGAAAATTTCGGGCAAGGAATTTCTTGAGCTTATGGGCAACTCCCGAATCAGCAACGACGCTTACGCCGAAATCGAGCAGAATCCAAACCTTACCTTTAACCGCCTTGTGGAAATATTGGAGCAGTCCGCTCTTGAAGCCTCCGATTACGAAAAGCTGATTATGGCGGTAAAAAAGCGTTCCGACGCAAAAAAAGCCGCTTTGAAGCAGCTTGAGGAGGCGGAAAAAAGGAAATCGGAGGAAGAAAGCCGCCTTGAAAAGGAAAAGGCTCTTGCCGCCGTTATTGCGGAAAAGGAAAAACAGCTTGCCCGGGTAACCGCCGAGGCAGTCCCCGACGAGGACGGCTTTGTAATGGAAAAGACAATCCGCGTCAACATAACCGACGAGGCGGCGGAGGAATTTAACCTTGCTGCGGCGCTTGACAACGGCGGTACGGAGCCTGAAAACGCTGTCCAAAAGCAGGAATACGAAACCACCGACGGTACGGACGAGGACGACGATGATAACGAGGACGATCATTACAGGGGCGCAGACGAATTTGACGACGACGAGGATTATTACGAGGGCAGAAACCGTGGTAAGATAATCGTCTGCTTTGTGCTGGCGGCATTGCTGCTTGCTCTCAGCTTCGGACTCAGATATTATTACACAGGCTCTCTTTTGCCAACGGAAAAGACGGAAACGGCACAGCCCGAGGAAATTACGGACGAAAGCGGCATTTATAAGGTATTGTCCGCTCTTGACGCACAGCCTGCCGCAGCGGAAAAATCCGAGGAAAGCTACTACATCAATTTCAAGGCGGAAAACGGCCTTGCTCTTACGGATACGGTACAGCTTGGGGACAGAATCTGCCTTACATGGGACAATCAGCTTTATTTAGTGAAAACCGTCGAGGGCAAAATCAGCTTTGAGAAAACCGCTCCCCTGCCCGAGGGCTTTATGGGAATGTTCGTAGCAGGAGAAAGCATTTGCGTTGCGTCAGAGCAAAGGGATATTGCCGAGGCGGTTGAGTACTGGACGGAAGTAACGGACGAAGCAGGAAACGTATGCTCCGTTTCAAATACTGCACGAATTACAAGCAACCGCATTACCCTTGATTTCTACAACGGCAAGA
>CAMDZU010000308.1 GCA_945910715.1 uncultured Clostridia bacterium | reverse complement strand
AAATGCCTCCATAATTTTGTTATCTATTACAGTATAGCACATTCTTTTTTAAATGTAAAGCGATAAAAGAATAGACAAATCATTCTTTTTCTGCTAAAATATATTTGATGAATTTTTACTTTGAAAGGAACAGGAATATGGATACAAACAAGAAAGCAATAATCGAAAAGCGCATTGAAAAAACAATAAGTGCTCTTGAAAAGAACAAAATGAAGGGCTATTACGTTAAGTCGAGGGACGAGCTACTTAGCCTTATCGACAGCCTTATCAGGGACGATAAGCTGATCACCTCGGGCGGCTCAATGACCCTTGCACAGACGGGAGTAATAGACCATCTGAACAGCAAGTACAGCGGAATTTTCCACGACAGAGCCGCCTGCAAATCCCCCGAGGAAACGCAGGAGCTTTTCCGCAAAGCTTATTACAGCGACACCTATTTTGTAAGTAGCAACGCAATTACCGAAAATGGCGAATTATACAACGTTGACGGCAACGGAAACCGTGTTTCCGCAATGATTTTCGGGCCAAAGCAGGTTATTGTGATTGCAGGCTATGACAAGATTGTAACCGACCTTGACGCTGCAAAAGAGCGTGTTGAGAAAATTGCTGCTCCTGCCAATGCTCTCCGTCTTGGGCTTGAAACGCCCTGCTCGGTAAGCGGAGAATGTATGCACTGCCACAGCGACAAGCGAATCTGCTGCTCTTATGTTACTCTCGGTCAGCAGAGAATCCCCGACAGAATAAAGGTTATTTTCCTCGGAGAGGAGCTTGGGCTGTAAAAATAAAGAAACAGTATCCCTACCGGCGGGGGCCTCACCTGACAAAGGTGCGCATGCCACGCCCAAGAATACTGTTCGATTTACATTTTACCATACCAACTCCCTGTTGTCAAGCATAATTTCCCAATTCGCACAATTTTCCATAGAGGAACTTGGGCTATAAAAAAACAGCACAGGGCACGGCGTCGTGCCCGCAGATCCGATTTCGGAGAGGGGCTCGCACATAGATCCCTATACTGTTTTGCTTAGTTTATCACAAAAAAGTGCTTTTGTCAAGCATAATTTCCCCATTCGCACCATTTTCCATAGAGGAGCTTGTGCTATAAAAAAACAGCACAGGGCACGGCGTCGTGCCCGCAGCTCCGATTTCGGAGAGGGGCTCGCACATAGATCCCTATACTGTTTTGCTTAGTTTATCACAAAAAAGTGCTTTTGTCAAGCATAATTTCCCCATTCGCACCATTTTCTATATATGTGCTTGCAAAATCCTCTTATATATGGTATAATAAAATGATTTTTCAAAGCTAATTTTCAGGAGGAAAAAAGAATTGTCCGACCACGAATACCTTTCCGAAATAAGAAATTTCTGCATTATTGCACATATAGACCACGGTAAATCCACCCTTGCCGACCGTATTCTGGAGCAGACACAGACCGTTGCTCAGCGTGATATGGAGGAACAGCTCCTTGACAATATGGAGCTGGAGCGTGAACGTGGAATTACCATAAAAGCAAGAGCAGTCCGCCTTAATTACAAGGCTGAGGACGGCAGAACCTACGTTTTCAACCTTATCGACACCCCCGGCCACGTTGACTTCAACTACGAGGTTTCACGTTCGCTGAACGCATGCGAGGGCGCAATCCTCATTGTTGACGCATCACAGGGCATTGAAGCCCAGACCCTTGCAAACACCTACCTTGCCATTGAGCAGGACTTGGAGGTTGTTCCCGTAATAAACAAGATCGACCTGCCCTCCGCACAGCCCGACGTGGTAAAAAAAGAGGTTGAGGACGTAATCGGAATTCCTGCAATGGACGCTCCCTGTATTTCCGCAAAAATGGGAATAAACATCAAGGAGGTTATGGAGAGCATTGTAAAGAATATCCCCGCTCCCAAGGGCAACTGCGATTCGCCGCTGAAGGCCCTGATTTTCGACAGCTATTACGACAGCTACAAGGGCGTTATCGTTTATGTACGAGTTAAGGAGGGCTGCCTCCACGTTGGCGATAAAATCAGAATGATGGCTACGGGCGCAGAGTTTCAGGTGGTTGAGCTTGGCTATATGGGCGCAACCAATCTTGTAAGCGCAGATGTTCTCCGTGCGGGCGAGGTTGGCTATATTGCCGCCTCAATCAAGTCAATAGGCGACACAAAGGTAGGCGATACGGTTACCCGTGTGGATTTTCCTGCGGAGGAGCCCCTTGCAGGCTACCGCAACGTTAACCCAATGGTATTCAGCGGTATTTATCCTGCCGACGGCGCAAAGTACGGCGATTTGCGTGAAGCTCTTGAAAAGCTTCAGCTTAACGACGCTTCCCTTTCCTTTGAGCCGGAAACCTCAATTGCACTTGGCTTCGGTTTCCGCTGCGGATTCCTCGGTCTGCTCCACATGGATATTATTCAGGAGCGCCTTGAACGTGAATACAACCTTGATATTATCACCACCGCACCCTCGGTTATCTACAAAATAGACAAGACCGACGGCACAACAGTGTTTATTGACAACCCCACAAACTACCCCGATCCTGCCGAAATTTTGCAGGCATACGAGCCAATGGTGACGGCTCACATTTTCAGTCCGTCTGATTACGTTGGCAGCATTATGGACTTGTG
>CAMDZU010000307.1 GCA_945910715.1 uncultured Clostridia bacterium | reverse complement strand
GTTTTGGTAATCCCGCTTGTCGTGTCTGCGGCGGAGGGTGCGCTTCCGCAGGCTGTTGCGTAGATGAGCAGCATTGCTCCTGCCAGTAACGCGGTTAATGTTTTTATTTTTCTCATAATAAATTCCTTTCTTTTGTGGTTGCTATGCTAACTATACCATTTTTCACAGGGTATGTCAACCTTGTATTTTTACGGGATTTGTGGTACAATATGTATAACTATTTCAGACGAAAGACGGTGCAATATGAAGCTTGGAATTGTACTTGAGGGCGGCGCAAGCAGAACCATTTTCTCCTGCGGAATACTTGACGCATTGCTTGAACAGAATATTATGGCGGATTACGTTATCGGCACTTCCGCAGGCATTTCCTACGGCGTAAGCTACTGCTCGGGGCAAATGGGACGCAATCTCACCATAACCGAAAAATATATGGCGGACAAGCGCTATATGGGCGTGAAGCATCTCCTTGACCCCAAAAACAAAAGCTACTACAATCTTGATTTCGTTTTCGGGGAAATTCCGCAAAAGCTTGTCCCCTTTGACGTTAAGGCGTTTACGGAATACAAGGGAAGCTGCATTGCGGTGCTGACCGACATTGAAAGCGGAAAGGCGGAATATATGGAGCTGCCCCGTGACGACTGCAACTTTATGGGACTTCGTGCAAGCTGCGCTCTGCCCATTCTGTTCAGACCTATTGAAATTGAGGGCAGAAAGTATATGGACGGGGGACTTACGGATTCAATCCCCTTTGAAAAGGCAATTGCAGACGGCTGCGACAAGGTGATTGTAATTCTCACAAGACCCCGCGGTTATGTGAAAAAGCAGGAGAAAACCGGGCCGCTTATCAAGGCAATGTACCGCAAATACCCCAAGCTTGTGGAGAATTTCGAAAATCGTCCCCAGGTTTACAACCGCTCGGTAAAGCGTCTTTCGGAGCTTGAAAAAGAGGGAAAGTCTTTTGTCATTGCGCCACCCGATACCCACAATATTCACCGTACCGAGCGCCGCCCCGAAATTCTTGTGCCTTATTACAAGGAGGGAGCGGCTTACGGCAGAAAAATAATGCCGCAGATACTGGAGTATCTTAAGGCAACCTCTTAAAACCACCGGCTAAAGCCTTAGCACCACATCTGCTTGCATATTTTCCGCCATCTTGCACAAATTTCGCTTGATTGGCGTCAGCCAACCTGCGCTCAATTTATACAATCTGACGAAAAATCTGGCAGCGCATCTGAGGCACTATGGTTTTTAGAGGCAGCCTGAAAAAATAATGAGAAATTTTTCGTATTGTGTTGAAAACAAGTCCTTGTTGTGATATTATTATTACAAACAGAATTTATTTTTTATTCAAGGAGATACAACAATGGGAAAAATTACTATCTTTGACCACCCACTTATCAAGCACAAAATTTCGCTTCTTCGTGACAAGAACACAGGCACAAGGGATTTCCGCATACTTGTTGAGGAAATCGCAATGCTTATGGGCTTTGAGGCGCTCCGTGACCTGCCCACAGAAATGGTTGAAATTGAAACGCCTATCGAAAAGGCCACCGTGCCTATGATTTCGGGCAAGAAAATTGCCGTTGTGCCCATTCTCCGTGCAGGACTTGGCATGGTAAACGGCATACTGGCTCTTGTTCCCTCCGCAAAGGTAGGACACATCGGTCTTTACCGTGACGAGGTAACTCACGAGCCTCACGAATACTACTGCAAGCTCCCCGAAAGCATTGACGAGCGCACCGTAATTCTTCCCGACCCGATGCTTGCAACAGGCGGCTCTGCAATTGCGGCGGTTGATTTCATCAAGGCAAGAGGCTGCACCTCAATCAAATTTATGTCCATTATCGCCGCTCCCGAGGGCTTAAAGGCACTTTCAGAGGCTCACCCCGATATTGAGATTTACTGCGGCAATGTTGACGAAAAGCTTAATCAGAACGCATACATTGTTCCGGGTCTTGGTGACGCCGGGGACAGAATTTTTGGCACAAAGTAAATTTTTATCCCCGAAAGGAAAGGCTTTCGGGGATTTTTCTGCAATGCAAAACAAATCCGCCCCCACACGGGAGCGGATTTTCTTATGTTCAGTTTCTGGTAAGCCAGATGTTGGCAACGTCCAGCGCCTCGTAAAGACCGCTTCTGTCGCTTGATTTAACAATCATGTCCTTTGCGTCAATGTTCTGAGCTGTTCTCATAAGCTGAACTCTGATTTTGTCTGCAACGTCTAAGTCCTTGACCTTGTGTGTCGAGGTAATTGTAAGCAATGCAACCGTTTCATCGCTCATATTGCCGTAATAAATCTGTCTGCCCTTTCTCACCAGAGGGAAGCCCTTGTAGGTGAAGAAGCTTGTTCCTGCCATGTAATCACACTCCTTTTTTATATTATACACCATATAAAATAATTTATCAACCGTTATATGTCAATAATTGAGGGAAATTTCGCCGCCGCTTAAATAATTCTCAATATTTTCCACCAGTCTTGTTGAATACATCTGACGGGTCTTGAACAGATTGTTTCCGTTTACGGCAATAACCGTCTTGCGGTCGTCAACGGAATTATAGAACTCAACCACGTCCTCGGGACGGTTGGGGTCGCTGTATCTGTATGTCAGGGAGCAGATAAATT
>CAMDZU010000306.1 GCA_945910715.1 uncultured Clostridia bacterium | reverse complement strand
CCTCCTGTTCCCGAAATTCAGGGAAAAGCAAAGCACGGAAATGTTCAGGCAAACAAGGTAATTCCGGGAACACGCTCTCCCGAGCTAAAGGTTTATCACTGCAACGCTCTTAAACCGAGGGAAAAACCCGTTCCCGACATTTATCCCGTATTGGATACGGATATTGCGAGAGATAATCTTGAAAATGACATTCCCGATGCTGATCTGAACGACCTCAGATGAAAAAATCCCGACGGTTAAGGCTGTCGGGATAATTATTGCCCTGTTAAAAAATGCAAAGGAGCGGTAATATGAAAAAGCGGGTATTATGCGTTGCTATTGCAGCAATGCTTATATTTTCAGGCTGTGAAAAGGCGGATACAGATATGAATAACAACACTTATGAGAAAATTTCAATGTCCGAGGGTATAGAAAGAATGGCGAACGATGAGAACTTTATTCTCCTTGATGTACGTCGGGCTGATGAATTTGCGGAAGGGCATATCCCCGGTGCAGTAAATCTGCCCAACGAAAAAATCGGCACAGAGGAAATTCCTTCTTTGCCCGACAAAAACCAGACTATCTATATCTATTGCCGAAGCGGAAACCGCAGCAAACAGGCGGCGGATAAGCTTCTGAAGCTTGGATATACGAATCTGATTGAATTCGGCGGGATTCTTGATTATTCGGGAGAGCTGGAATATTAAAAACTGTGTATCGCTTTCATACAAAAAAGACAGGCGTTAAACTATACCGTCTGTCTTTTTTTATACTATCGAACCGTCGCTTATTTTATACAGCCCTTTTTCCTGGGCAATAACTCTTGCTCTTATTTCGTTCATATTCTTCTCCATAGTTCATCTTAAGCCCATACTGCTTATACTTATCCGGAATCATTTTGTATAGCATTCGATTTCCAAAGTACTGACGGTATAGGGAAAATCAAGCCCGTCATAGCTCACAAAAGAAAGATTTCCAACGCTTTCCTTCCGTGCTTTTATAAGGTCAAGTATTTTCATTCCGCCCCGTATAGGAAGAAAATCAATTATCCGTTTCAGATGCACGGAGTCCTGAGTTTGCTTATTATAGAAATCGGCTGAAGAAAAGCTTTCTTCAAAGCCCTTTCTTGTTGCGTTTATGCTTGCTTTTATGTCCACTTTTTCTCCTTATCACCCATTAGGCTCTATGAATTTTTCAGCAAATCTCACTTCGGACAGCCTGAGAGGTTTTTTCGGCTCGTCGTCAGCCGCTCCGATTTGCTTAACCAGCCACCTGATTCCTCGCCACTCATTCAGCTTGTAGCCTGCATTTTCAAAAAGACCAACTTCGATGAACCCAAGACTTTTGTGCAATTCAAGGCTTGCCGCATTTGTATCCACCAACACTCCGTAGATATATCTGTAGCCCTGTTTTTCAAGGATTGATGCGAACTCATTATAAAGGGAAGTGGCTATTCCGCACCTTCTTGGTGCGTTTGGGGAAAGCATAATAGTCCATTCCACATTCCATTGATATGCGTCGTGAGGGCGTAGCGGAGAGCCGTAGGTATATCCGAGTATTTCTCCGTTTTCTGCTTCTGCTACAAGAAAAGGATACTTTTCAAGAGTATTCTTTATTTTTTGGCGGTAGCTTTCTATGTCGGGATTGTCAACGGTAAAGGTTACATAATCAAGAGGGACGTAGGCTCCGTAAATATCGTGAACAGCCTTTGCGTCGCTTTCGACAGCCATTCTGATTTTATATTTCATATTTTCTCCTTTTTGGAAAATGCGTATTTTACAGTTTAATGAGGTTATTATATCACAGCTGAAGGTTATTTTCAACACTGAACCGAAACAGAATGTTGATAAATTTATTTTGCTGTGATATAATGAGCTTGCCTTATAAACTGGGGAATAAATCGGGTTTCCTCATTAGGGATAAGAATGTTTATCGACAAGTGGGACAAAATGCCGGAAAAGAAACGGACCGGGCAGGAAAACAGGCTTCGCAAAGCCGCCCGACGCTTTTATAAAATGAAAAAGAAACCGCCATATCTGTCAACGGTTTTTATGTACCACATAAACAAGTTTATTATCAAAAAGTTCGTGGGCGAGGGCGCATATCCCTATGAGTACTGGAAGGAAATGGGGTATTTTCATAGGCGGCCTTTTTGAGGAAATAATTCATTTTAATTACGCACGACCAAAGAAATTATTCTTTGGTCGGTTTTATATTTAAATCCCTCTTGACAAACTGAACGCTGTTCAGTATAATATAGTTGAACAGCGTTCAAGGAGGGCATATGAGAAATAAAGAACAAGTTAAAGAAGCCATTATCACCGCCGCAACCGAGCTGATAGAGCAGTCCGACGGCGATATAAACGCAATTACAGCCCGAGCTATTGCTGAAAAAAGCGGTGTAGCGCTGGGGCTGATAAACTACCATTTTGAAAGCAAGGAAAACCTTGTTTCAATATGCGTTCAGCGTATCATAAACAAGGTGATAATGGGTTTTTCTCCCGACAAAACGGACTACGGTGCAGATGACGGACTTACCGATAAGGAGCGGCTTACTTTTTTTGCACAGCAGACCTTTGATTTTCTTTACGACAACTACGCTATCGTAAAAATCTCAATCCTGTCCGACTTAAAGGACTATCAGCC
>CAMDZU010000305.1 GCA_945910715.1 uncultured Clostridia bacterium | reverse complement strand
AAAAGAGCGGAGGAAATGCTGGATAACGCATTAAAATCGGGCGTTACATACTTCGACACGGCATATCCCTATCACGGCGGCGCAAGCGAGCCATTTACGGGCAGAGTGCTGGGCAAATATCCCCGTGAAAGCTATTATCTTGCCACAAAGCTGCCCTGCTGGGAGGTAAATTCCCTTGAGGACGCAAAAAGGCTTTTCGAGGAACAGCTGAAACGGCTTGACAAGGACTATGTGGATTTTTACCTTCTCCATGCGCTGAACAGGGACAGATGGCGCAAAATGGCGGAGCTTGGTGTGCCCCAATACTGCGACGAGCTGAAAAAGCAGGGCAGAATCAAGCATTTCGGCTTTTCATTCCATGATGGTTTTTCCGCCTTTGAGGAGATAATCACCGCAAGACAGTGGGACTTCTGTCAGATTCAGCTTAACTATATGGACGTTGACGAGCAGGCGGGAATAAAGGGCTATGAGCTTGCGGAAAGGCTCGGCGTGCCCGTTGTGGTAATGGAGCCTGTCAAGGGCGGCTCGCTGGCAATGCTCCCCGAGGACGCCGCCGCTCCCTTAAAGGCGCTTGACGGCAATGCTTCAATAGCGTCGTGGGCTTTGCGCTGGGTAGGGTCATTGCCTCACGTTAAGGTAATTCTGTCGGGAATGTCCTCGGAGGAACAGGTCAATGACAATCTTGCCACCTTCGGCAATTTCAGACCCCTTGACAATGCCGAGCAAAAGGCAATAAAGCAAACCGCCGCCATAATAAAAAGCCGAGTAAACAACGGCTGTACAGCCTGCCGCTACTGTATGCCCTGTCCTGCAGGCGTTGATATTCCGAGAAAGTTCGGCATATGGAACGAACACGGCAAATATCAGAATAAGGGCAGCGCAATATGGAACTGGACCCACGAAATGCCCGACGATAAAAAAGCGAAAAACTGCATTAAATGCGGAAAGTGCGAAAAGGTATGCCCGCAGAAGCTGCCTATAAGAGAGCACCTTGCTGCGCTGCAGAAGGAGCTTGACGGGCTGCACTGGTAAAAATAAACGGAGAGAGGATATTTTCTTGGATATTTCGGAAATCAAAAAGCTGCTGTTAAAAAGCAGCTACACAATAGTCGTCCGCAAAAACGGCGAAACCTTTACCTCAACTCTGAGAGGAGTTGATCCGCTGCTTAAGCTGCTTAACGAAAACCCCGATTTTCTGAAAGGGGCTGTTGTGGCGGATAAGGTTATAGGCAAGGGCGCAGCAATGCTGCTTGCTATGGGCAAGCCTGCCTATGTTTTCGCAAACGTAATCAGCGACCCTGCCATTGAAATTCTGGAAAAGTACAGAGTCCCCTTTGAATATTACACCTTTGTTCCCCACATTATGAATAGGAGAGGAACAGACCTTTGCCCTGTCGAAAAGGCTTTGCTGGATATTGACAGCCTTGACGAGGGTTACAAGACCATACTTTCCACAGCCGAAACGCTGAAAAAATAAATCAGCCCCCGAATTGCCTTCGGGGGTTACATTTTTTATGGTTAAAAAGCCAAAAATATTCCCAGAAATGCCTTTATTCACAATTTCATATATAAACTTTGTACAGTTTATCAGAAATTTATGTTATTTTAAAAAAAATTTTTAAAAACTACTGGAAATTTTCCTTGCTATCTGTTATAATAAGAACACTGGGCAAGTGTGCGCATAATTACGCATTGGGTATATTACAAGCTGTATAATTCGGTGGATAATATACAGAATGGTGCGGACAAGCTTGCCGAAATACAAATTTTAGGAGGATTACCCCAATGGCAAAAAAATGGGTCTATACCTTTAAAGAAGGTAACATGACTATGCGTAACTTACTCGGTGGTAAGGGCGCAAACCTTGCTGAAATGACAGAGATCGGTCTCCCCGTTCCTCAGGGTTTCACAATCACAACAGAAGCATGCACACAGTATTACGAAGATGGTCGTAAGATCAACGATGAAATTATGGCTCAGGCAATGGAAGGCGTTGCCTGGATGGAAAAGGAAAACGGAAAGAAGTTCGGCGACCTTAAGAACCCGCTTCTTGTTTCTGTTCGTTCCGGTGCAAGAGCTTCTATGCCGGGTATGATGGATACTATCCTTAACCTTGGTCTTAACGACGAAGTTGTTGCTGCTATGATCGCAGGCAACCCCGATCCTAAGTTCGAGAGATTCGTATATGACTCCTACAGAAGATTCATCCAGATGTTCTCCGATGTAGTTATGGAAGTTGGTAAGAAGTATTTTGAACAGCTTATCGACAAGATGAAGGAAGAAAAGGGCGTTAAGTACGATGTTGAGCTTACTGCTGCTGACCTTAAGGAACTTGCTGAGCAGTTCAAGGCTGAATACAAGAAGCAGCTCGGCGAAGACTTCCCATCCGACCCTGTTACACAGTTAAAGCTTGCTATTGAAGCAGTATTCCGTTCTTGGGACAACCCCAGAGCTAACGTTTACCGCCGTGATAACGATATTCCTTATTCTTGGGGTACCGCAGTTAACGTAATGCCTATGGTATTCGGTAACTTAAACGACGAATCCGGTACAGGCGTTGCATTTACCCGTGACCCTGCTACAGGTGAAAAGAAGCTTATGGGTGAATTCCTTGTAAATGCACAGG
>CAMDZU010000304.1 GCA_945910715.1 uncultured Clostridia bacterium | reverse complement strand
GGGTATCGGATAATAGAACCGGGTCGTAAACACGGCACAGTAACGGTTTTGTCCGAGGGCAATCCCATTGAAATCACCACATACCGCATTGACGGAGAATACACCGACCACCGCCGTCCCGACAAGGTTTTGTTCACTCCAAGCCTTGAAGAGGATTTAAAGCGGCGGGATTTTACCATAAACGCAATGGCTTATTCCGAAAGCAAAGGTGTAATCGACTGCTTCGGCGGCAAAACCGATCTTGAAAAAGGTGTTGTGCGATGTGTGGGAGAGCCTGCAAGGCGTTTTGACGAGGACGGACTGCGGATAATGAGAGCATTGCGCTTTGCCTCTGTTTACGGCTTTGAAATCGAGGAGAAAACGGCGGAAAAAATCCACGAATACAAGCACCTGCTGAAAAATATTTCCGCAGAGCGGATTTACTCCGAGCTTGTGAGGCTGCTTTGCGGAAAATGCGGCAGTATAATAAGGGATTTTTCCGACGTGCTTTCGGTTATTATTCCCGAAATTGACCGCTGCAAGGGCTTTTTACAGCACTCGAAATACCACGATAAGGACGTGCTTGAGCATATAATTTCAACAGTTGAGGCAAGTCCTGCGGAAAAGAATATCCGCCTTGCAATGCTGCTTCACGACCTTGGAAAGCCCGAGTATTTCTATATGGAAAACGGAGTGGGTCATTTCAAGGGACACGCACAGGGCAGCGCTAAAATTGCAGAGCGTGTAATGAGAGAGTTAAAGGCGGACAGGGAAACGGCGGATAATGTTGTCAAGCTTGTACAAAGTCACGATATAACCCTTATTGACAATCCCAAAACAATAAAAAGACAGCTTTCACGCTTCGGAGAAAAGCTGTTTTTTGACGAAATAAAGGTTCACATTGCAGACGATATGGGCAAGGCTGAGGCGGTGCGCCGTGTGGAGCTGTATAATCGGATAAAATCAATGGCGGAGGAAATAATCGCAGAGCGGCAATGCTTTTCCCTTAAACAGCTTGAGGTAAAGGGCGGAGATTTAATCGCTTGCGGCTATAAGGGCGAGGAAATAGGAAAGGGACTTAATTTGCTGCTTAATGCGGTAATTGACGAAAAATGTGCAAATAATAAGAAAGATTTGCTGACTTATCTTGCAAACAGTCGGAATTTGTGATATCATATATATTTACAGAACAGAAGAAAGGGATAATGATATGTCATCAGTAGATATAGGAATTGATTTAGGCACTGCCAACACTATTATTACAGTTGGCGGAAAGGGAATTGTGGTAAATGAGCCCAGCGTTGTTGCTTACGATAAAAAGAAAAAGCAGGTAATGGCGGTTGGAAAGGAAGCCTACAAAATGATAGGCAGAACTCCCGAGTATATCGTTGCGGTAAAGCCTCTGAAGGACGGCGTTATCTCCGACAACGATATGACAGAGGCAATGGTAAAGGAGTTTATCCACAAGGTAAGCGGCTCAATGCTGGTTAAGCCCCAGATTATTCTCTGCGTTCCTTCGTCGGTAACGGACGTTGAAAACAGAGCCGTTGTTGAGGCGGCATTATCCGCAGGCGCAAGAAAGGTTTACCTTATTGAAGAGCCAATCGCCGCTCTTATCGGCGCAGGAGTTGATATTACCAAGCCGAACGGAACAATGGTTGTGGATATCGGCGGCGGCACGGCGGATGTTGCGGTTGTTTCCTTTAACGGCATTGTTAAGTCAAATTCTCTCAAAATGGCGGGAAACAAGTTCGACCAGTCGGTAATCAAAATGGTTTCCCAGAAGTACAAAATCCTTATCGGCGAAAAAACCGCCGAGGACGCAAAAATACGCATTGCCAACGTATTTAACCCCACAGGCGAAAACAAAATCACGGTAAAGGGCAGACACCTTATCAAGGGACTTCCCGAAAGTGTTGAGATAAACGACTGCGATATGTACGAGGCACTTCACGAAAGCGCAATGGAAATCGTTCAGCAGGTCAAGGAGGTACTGGAGGTAACTCCGCCCGAGCTGGTAGGCGATATTCACACCAACGGAATTTATCTTACAGGCGGCGGCGCATTGTTAGGCGGACTGGCGGAGCTTATTGAAAGCGAAGTGGGAGCGCCCTGCAGAGTTGCGGACAATCCCATTGAATGTGTTGCGAGAGGCGTTTCCCTTGCGTTCAAGCACTGCGACGAGCTGCTTGACGGCTTTGAGAAAATCTCCCTTTACCGCTACAAATAATGCTTAACGAGAGGATAATTGAAGCGGTTTTGGAAGGAAACTCAATTGAGTCTGAGGACTTTTCCGGGGAAATAGTGCCTATGGCAAAGGCTCAGACTGATTTCAGAAATGTTACCTTTTCGGAATGTAAATTCCTCGGCTGTGATTTCAGCAGGGCAGGCTTTGTTTCTGCGCTCTTTATGAACTGTACGTTTTCCGACTGCAATTTTGCGGACAGCTACTGGAGGGACAGCAGGCTGAAAGACTGCAGCTTCAAAAAGTGCAGGTTTATGAACAGCGTGTTCAAAAGCTTTGAAATAATCGGCGGAGAATATGAGGAAACGGACTGCCTCAAAACCTCGTGGAATTGCTGCAAAATCAGCGGCTGTAAAATGACGGGTACCTTTATGAGCGAGGCAAAGCTTAAAAAGCTTACTCTTTCGGAGGTGGAATTT
>CAMDZU010000303.1 GCA_945910715.1 uncultured Clostridia bacterium | reverse complement strand
TGCGGACAGCGATGCCCTGTCGGAAATTGGAAAGTTGTACAACAGCATACGATACAATTCAAGCGACGTTACCGCCGAAAACCTTGCAGAAATGGATAAGCTGATTGAGCTTATCAAATAATCCCCTCTCCGCTGAAATGCGGAGAGTTTTCTTTTATCATATATTGCAAAGCCTGCGAATATGCTTATATTAAAGCAATTCAGAAAGGAATGAGTATATGAAGCAAGATGATTTTGACGCTGTTGTGCGTAAATACACCGAGGAGCTTATGCGGTATAATGCAAAAAGAGTAAAAACCGAGCCTGCCTCAAAGCCTCCTGCCGCCGAAAAAGCAATAGCAGAGGAAAAGCCTGCTGTAACCGTTCAGCCTGAGCCTGCCGAGGAAAAGGCTGTAATGGCTGAGCCTGCCGAAAAGCAGGAAATAGTTTTCACCCCAAGCGTTGAA
The DNA here is from genome assembly GCA_945910715.1 of uncultured Clostridia bacterium. Classification (GTDB taxonomy): domain Bacteria; phylum Bacillota; class Clostridia; order Oscillospirales; family Ruminococcaceae; genus Ruminiclostridium_E. The sequence continues at coordinate 2,206 of CAMDZU010000303.1, read as the reverse complement.
TCCGTTGTTGAGGAGCAGGAGGAGGAAGCGGAGGAACAGCAAGCTGAAGAGCAGCAGGAAAGCGTAATCACCGAACGCCCCGACCCCACAGAGGAACAGCTTGAGGAATTTGCCGCCGAACAGTCGCAGCAGGAAGAACCGCCCGAGGAATCCGCCCCCGAACAGCCCGAAGCTGCGGAGAAAGCGACCGAAGAAACAACCCGAACCGCTCCGAAAAAGCAGCTCCCCCCTACCGCCGATGAATTTGTTGAGCAGAACACAGAGTCCGAAACCGTAAATCCCGAGGAATCCGCAGAGGATAATCCGCCGCCTGTTGAAGCTGACGAGAATTTTGAGGAAATCGCTCCCGAAGAATTTATCGACATTCCCGAGGAGAAAAAGCTGGAGGAACTCTACAAGGGCAGAGGGGTGCTTAAAGTAACCGCAATTACCGCCGACGGCACAATGCCCCTTGAAAACGTGGTAATCAAAATCAGCTACGAAGCCGAAAATGGCGAGGAGCTTTACGCAGTGGCACGAACGGGAATAAGCGGTCAGATCGAGCCTGTTGCTCTGCCTGCTCCCGTTTCCGACCAGAATGCAAAGAACGTGCTTTTTGCGCCCTACACAATTACCGCTCAGCTTAGTGGCTACACGGGAGTAAGCATTACCAACGTTCCAATTTTTGACGGGCAGATTACCTCCCAGACCTTTAACCTTGCCCCATTGCCGCTGGGTACGGAAAGCGGAAATATGGACATTGTAAGCGAAGAACCGAAGTTTTAAGAAGGAGCAGCTATGCCTGAATTACCCTATATCCCTCAGCTGATAACCGTTCATCTTGGCGCTCCCGACCGGAGCGCTCCCAACGTGACCGTTCCCTTTCCCGAATATGTGAAGAACGTGGCTTCAAGCGAAATTTTCCCTACCTGGCCGGAAGCCTCTCTCCGAGCCAATATTTATGCCATAACCACCTTTGCTCTGAACAGAGTTTATACCGAGTGGTACCGTTCAAGAGGATACGATTTTGACATTACCAACGACACCCAGTACGATCAGAAATTCATTCAGGGACGTGACATTTTCCAGTCGGTAAGCGTAATTGCAGACGAGCTTTTCAACAACTATGTTGTTCGCCAAGGCACAATCGAGCCTTATTTCACCGCTTTCTGCAACGGCACAACCGTAACCTGCGACGGGCTTTCCCAGTACGGCACTGTTGCTCTTGCGGAGCAGGGCTATTCCCCCTACGAGATTTTGCAGTATTATTACGGCGACGACATCAACATTGTGCAGAATGCCCCCGTGCGGATAATCACACCCAGCTATCCCGAAAGAATCGTCCGTGAGGGCGAAGCAGGAAACGACGTGCGCTCAATTCAGATACAGCTTAACCGCATAAGCCGCAACTACCCTGCAATACCTAAAATTCCCTCTCCCGACGGGGTTTTCGGCACTCCCACAAGAAATGCTGTTACCGCCTTTCAGCGTATTTTCGGACTGCCTGCAACAGGAGAGGTTGATAAGGCAACGTGGTACAAGATAGGCTTTATTTATACTGCGGTAAAGCGACTTGCGGAGCTGGATTCGGAGGGAATTTCCCTTGAGGAAGTGCCCAAGCAGTTTGAAATCGAGTACAGCAAGGGCTCAACAGGGGACGGAGTGCGTGTACTTCAGTACTATCTGAATGTAATCGGTGCATACTATGCCAACGTCCAGCCCGTAAATGACATTACAGGCTATTTCGGGGAGCAGACGGAGGCGTCCCTCAAATCCTTTCAGCGACTTTTCGGTCTGCCTATAACCGGAGTTGCCGACCGTCAGACCTGGTATGCCGTTTACGACGCTTATGTGGGAATTGCGGAAACGCTGCCCCCAAGCGAAACCGAGGTTGCAATTTACCCTGGCACTATTCTTAAAGAGGGCACGGAAAACGAATACGTGCTTATTCTGCAGACCTATCTTTCCTATATCAGCGACTTTTTCGACGAAATACCCGACGTTGATACAACAGGCTATTTCGGACCCCAGACAAAAGCCGCCGTACTTGCTTTTCAGAGGTTCAGCGGACTTGAGGAAGCAGGCACGGTAAACGCAATAACATGGGACACCCTTGCGGGAATTTATTCCGACATTAAATTCGGTGCAGACAAGCGGCCTTATCAGTTCCCCGGCTATGTTATAAGATAGGAAAGGATTTACCATGTACACTAAACAGCAGAAAAAG
>CAMDZU010000302.1 GCA_945910715.1 uncultured Clostridia bacterium | reverse complement strand
TTTATGTTTTCGATTGCCTTGATAGCAGTCTTGCCTGTGCCAAGCATCAAGTCCATAACGATTACGTCACGTTCCTTGATGTCAAATGGCAGCTTGCTGTAATAAACGTGAACTGAGCCGTCCTCTGCGTCATCGTCACGGCAGATTCCGATATGACCGATCTTTGCGGCAGGAACAAGGGAAATTGCGCCCTCAACCATACCAAGACCTGCACGGAGAATCGGAATAAAGGCAACCTTACGGCCTGAAATAACGTTTGTCTTTGCAATTGAAATAGGAGTCTGGATTTCAACCTGCTTAAGGGGAAGGTCACGGGTCGCCTCGTAGCTCATCAGCATTGCAACCTCGGAAACAAGCTCTCTGAATTCCTTTGAGCCTGTGTTCTTGTCACGAAGAAGCGAAACCTTATGCTGTACCAGCGGATGATCGCAAATGTGTAATTTTTTAGACATTTTAATTGTCCTCCTCTAATTTTTTGATTTTATCAACTCGAACGGCATGACGTCCGCCCTCAAATTCCGTGTTCAGAAATACATCAAGCAGCTCCACCGCAAGTCCAGGGCCTATGGTTCTTCCGCCCATGCAGATTACGTTTGCGTCGTTGTGAAGTCTTGTGTATTTTGCAGAGTACCAGTCGCTGCAAAGTGCGGCTCTGATTCCCTTTATCTTGTTTGCCGCCATGGAAATGCCTATTCCCGTGCCGCAGATAAGCACGCCCTTTTCAGCCTTTCCCACAACGATTTCCTTGCAGACCTTTTCGGCAATGTCGGGATAATCCACCGATTCCCCGTTGCAGCCGTAGTCTGTAAAGGGGATATTATGCTCCTTAAGGTACTTGATAAGCTCAAGCTTTAATGCATATCCTCCATGGTCACAGCCAATAGCTATCATTTTTTTCCTTCTTTCATTCTACTTTATTTATTTTAGCCAGTCTTTCACGTTCCGCCTGGGGCAGTCGGAGATAGCTTGGCATAAGCTCCTTTGCGGATATTTCCCTGCCCTTTTCCGCCGCAAAGCAGACGCTTACTGCATTCTGATAACGCAGAAGCGGAGGCGCAAGGGTAACGTTTTCGCCGTTTATTGTCTTGTAGGTAAGGTCGGCGCCGTCCCCCACAAGCAGTATTTCCTCTCTGATACCTTTCAATTCCTCTGCAAGTTCGGGAATAAACAGCGCTCTGTCCTCGCAAAGCCGTGTTACAATTCCCTTTTCAACTCTGAACAAGGCATTGTAAACCTGATTGCACCGAGCGTCCATTACGGCGCACACAACGCCCTTGTGAAGCAGGCAGTTATAAGCCATTGCCTCTAATGATGAAACGGCAATGCAGGGCTTTTCTGCCGCAAACGCAATTCCCTTTATTGCGGAAACCCCTATCCTGAGCCCCGTAAAAGAGCCCGGACCGTTAGAAACCGCCAGAGCGTCAATGCTTTCAATGCCGATTTCAGCGCTTTTCAGCATATTCTCCATTAAAGGCACAAGGGTCTGGGAATGGTTCAGCCTTGTGTTGATGTAGCCGCTTGCGAGCACCTTTCTGCTTTCGCCCGTTTCGCACACCGCACAGGAAGCCGCTCCTGCGCTTGTGTCAATTCCTAAAATTCTCATATCAGCTTTCTTTTCTTGAAACAGTTATTTCTCTTGAATTTTCATCAAGCTTTTTTATATCAACGAAATACACGCTTTCCAGATTGTCCGCAAGTCCCTCAATATTTTCGCTCCATTCAACCGCAAGTATGCCGTCACGGTCAAGATAATCGAAAAAGCCGATTGCGTACAAATCGTCGTAGGTTTCAATTCTGAAAAGGTCGAAATGAAACACCGAGGGCTTTCCGATGTACTCATTTACAAGAGCAAAGGTAGGACTGGTCACTTCCTCGTCAATGCCGAAATGCTTTGCTATGCCCTTTGTGAAATGGGTTTTTCCTGCTCCCATTTCACCTGTGTAAAGCACCGTATCGCCGCTTTTAAGCCGCTTTGCAAACCTTTCGGCTATTTCTGTTGTTTCCTCGGGAGAATGGGATATGTATTTTTCCATCAGAATAATCCCGAAATATTTCCGTCGCTGTCAACGTCGATATTGTTTGCGGCAGGCACTTTGGGAAGACCGGGCATTGTCATAATGTCCCCTGTGTAAACTACCACAAAGCCTGCGCCTGCGGACAGCTTAACGTCACGGACAGTAATTTCAAAGTTTTCGGGCTTGCCAAGTCTTGTTGGGTCGTCGGACAGCGAATACTGGGTCTTTGCAACGCAAACGGGGATATTGCCGAAGCCAAGTCCCTCTATTTCAGCGATTGCCTTTTCAGCCTGCTTTGTGTAAATAACGCCGTCTGCACGGTAGATTTCCTTTGCGATTGCCGCTACCTTTTCCTTTATGGGCAGCTTTTCATCATAAATGGGCTTGAAGTCGGACTGTGTGCTTTCAACCGTTTCAATAACAGCCTTTGCAAGCTCAACACCGCCCTCGCCGCCTTTGAGGAATACGTCTGAGAATGCCACCTTAACGCCCATTTTCTCGCAGAATTCCTTTACAACTGCGATTTCAGCGTCGGTGTCGGTATAGAAATGGTTGATTGCAACAACAACGGGCACACCAAACTTTTTAAGGTTTTCAATGTGGGTCTGTAAGTTTACGATACCCTTTTTAAGAGCCTCAAC
>CAMDZU010000301.1 GCA_945910715.1 uncultured Clostridia bacterium | reverse complement strand
TATTGCGGCGGCAATGGCAGCATGCCTGCTGTTTACCGCCTGCACAGATATTTCACAAAGAACTCTCCCACCTCAGCACGAAACCGAGCTTATTGTGCCCGAGGAAACGGAGGCCGCTCCCGTAACCACTGCTCCCGAGCAGACCGAAACAGAGGAAACAACAACCTCCGAAAAGCCCCAAATCTCCATTGAGGAGCAGTACAGCTCCTACACCTTCAGCGAGGAGGACGAGGCTTTTCTTGACAGCTGCCTTTTCGTAGGGGACAGTATATGCGGCGGACTTTCCCATTACGGAATACTTCCCTCCGACCACGTTATTTCAAAGGGCAGCGTGGGGGCAAGAAACATTTTTGATTTTACCTTCGGCATAGGGGACGCAGAAACGGACATTCTCACCGCCATACTGAACAAAAAGCAGGACAACATAATTTTCTCCATGGGAATGAACGACGTGAATATGACCACCGCCGAGGAATATGTGGCGAATTATTTCAACCTACTTACAATGGTTGCGGCGTACTGCCCCGACTCAAACCTTATCGTGCTTTCCATAACCCCTGTCCTTGCGGATTCGGATTTCACCACCAACGAAAATATCGACGCCTACAATGCGGCAATAAAGGAAGCCATTGAAAAGGACGGCAAGCCAAACTGGCAGTACGTTGACGTGTCGGCGGAGCTGAAAAATTCCGCAAACGGGCTTAAATCCTCCTACGAATCGGGGGACGGAATACACCTTGCCCAGGCGGCGTATTACGCTTATCTGTGGCAGATAGTGCAGTCAAGATTTGTAACAGAAAGCGACAGTGAATAATAAAACAATACTCCTGCTTTTCGCAGGAGTCAGACTGTCGATAAACCCACGCACCGCAAAAATGCAGGTTCAAAGTGATAACAAAATTTTTTCACAGATATCATTGCTTTTTATTTCCGCAGCCGTAAAACGGCTGCGGAAATGCATTTTTGCTTACTGCGTCAACGCTCCCTTGACGTACCTTTGTACGCCTGTCGGGAGCGTTTCCTTGTCTGCGTGTGTTTCTCGAAGTCTTGAGCTTGTCGAAATATACTTTTTCGACAAGCTCACTCCTGCTTTTCGCAGGAGTATTTTTTTGCCAAAGAGCAAATATGCAAAAATAATCCCCCTGAAATCCCATATTTAACAAATATTTTACTTGAAACAAGCTTATAAGTGTGATATTATATAGTTGATTGATTTATTATATAAAAAGGAGCGTCCTTAAATGACACAGCAGCAGATTGAATATGTCCTTACCCTTGCAAAGCTGGGCAGCTTTTCAAAAGCGGCGAGAAGGCTTTCCGTTTCTCAGCCCTCGCTCAGCCAATTTATAATCAACCTTGAAAATCAGCTGGGAGCGCAGCTTTTCGACCGCTCCACCAGCCCCGTAAGGCTTACCTCCGCAGGAGAAGCCTATATAAAGGCGGCAAACCGCATAAAGGTAATCGAGGAAAATCTCCGCAACGAAATTTCCGATATGGGCAACCTTAAAAGCGGCACTCTCCGCATAGGAGCAACTATGTTCAGAGCCTCCTGTATGCTGCCGAAAAGCATTACCGAATTCTGCAAACGCTTTGAGGGAATCAGCGTTTCCGTTTCCGAGGGCAGCTCCGGGCAGCTCCTTGAGCAGGTTTTAAGCGGCGAAACCGACCTTTTTATCGGCACAGGCAAATACGACGCAAGGCTGTTTGACGTTGAGCCGCTTGCGGACGAGAGAATGGTGCTTGCACTGCCCCGTGAAATGTGCAGCGAGGAGCTTGAAAAATCCCGCCTTTCCGATGAGGACATAAGGACGGGCTCTATGAAATATCTTACCGCACCGCCCGTTGATTTAAGCTGCATTAACGGACGGCGGCTCGTTGTATGCGACGACGGGGAATTTTCTCCCGACAGAATCGACAGCATACTTGCACAGTACTCAATCACCCCAAGCAAAATTTTGCAGGTGCGCTCCATAGAAACCGCCTTTTCCTTTGTAAAGGCAGGCTTCGGCGGCTCCTTTATTCCCGATTCCCTTATCAGATTCGGCGATTTTTCATCCCACCCCGATTATTATTTACTGCCGGATTCGGCGGCAAAAACCAGCATTTGCCTTGTTTACCGCAAAAACGGCTATCTTTCAAAGGCGGCGAGAGAATATGCCCTGCTGCTGAAACAACTTGTAAGCATGGGCACATGGAGGGTCTGACAGTCGTTTATGGAAACTCTGTTTGACTGTCTTGGGGAGGAGCTTTACGAAAAGGCAGCCGAAAATTCAGTCCTTACCACAGGTCTTGGAAAAAAGCTCCGTGAAATCTTCTCGGGGAAAAAATTACGCATTGCATTTCTGGGCGGCTCGGTGACCTACGGCTACAATTCCTCTCCCGAAAATCACAAAAGCTATGCGGATTTTCTGTACGAGCATTACAGCCGCAGTTACGAGGTGGAAATGCGGAATTTTGCCGTTTCGGGCACAAACTGCTATATGGGGCTTTTTGTTGATGAAATGCTGCTGAAAGATTTTGCGCCCCGGATAGTATTTGTGGAATATTCAATAAACGAGGAGCTGTCCCCTCTTGGCATGGAAAAGTACGAAAGCCTTTTGCGTCGGCTTATTTCAAGGGGCTGTGCGGTAATTCCCATAACTGTTTTCAACCGTGCAGGCTATTCCT
>CAMDZU010000300.1 GCA_945910715.1 uncultured Clostridia bacterium | reverse complement strand
GGAAATGAGTAAAAGCCTGCTGCAAAGCCGGCTTGAGCAGGCTAGGGAGGATTATTCAAAAAAAGGCAGAATGTACCGCAGTACAGGCGTTCTTCTGGGGATTGGAGCGGCTGTAACGCTGATTTGAGGAGGTTAAAATGGATATTGACTTGATTTTCAGGATTGCCGCAATCGGCATTGTGGTTGCGGTGCTTAATCAGCTTTTGCAGCGCTCGGGACGTGAGGAGCAGGCAATGATGACTACCATTGCAGGCCTTGTGGTGGTGCTTATGATGATAATAGGCGAAATAAGCCTGCTGTTCGATACAATCAAAACCACCTTTGACTTGTGGTAATGTTCATAAAGTGAGGTAAATATGAACATTTTAACCGTTGTGGGTATGGGACTTACGGGAGCGCTTCTTGCCATTGTGATAAAGCAGTACAAGCCCGAATTCAGCGTTTACATTTCCCTTACGGTGGGAATTATTATTCTGGCAATGCTTATAGGCTTGATTTCTCCCGTGCTTGACACAATAACCCAGCTTACCGAGGCGGTAAACCTTAACGATATTTACGGAAAGGTGCTGCTAAAATCCCTTGCGGTGTGCTATATAACCCAGCTTGCTTCGGATTGCTGCTCGGACGCAGGGGAAAGGGCAATTGCTTCAAAAATAGAGATGGCAGGCAAAATCGCCATTGTGGTAATATCCCTGCCGCTGTTTCAAAGCCTTGTAAACGTTGTAACAGGACTGATTTCGTTCTGAAAATCGAGGGAATATGAACAAAATTCTTATAATAATGATAATTCTTGCCGCCTTTCTTTTTCCCGTGAAATGCTATGCGGAGGAGGATTACGGGCAGGACGAAATTGTTGACGCTCTGCCCGATACGGTGCAGGATTATCTTGATGAAAAGGACATAAAGCCCGATAACAGCGGTGCTTTGTCCCTTACTCCGAAGGACGTAATTGAGGAAATATGGGGACTAATCTGCAATGAGGCGGTAAAGCCTCTGAAAATGCTGTGTATGCTTTTGGGGGTAATTCTTCTCTGCGCAATTGTGGAGTCAATGGGCGGCAGCTTCGGCAATACCTCAGACACCTTCCGCATAGTGGGCGTCCTTGCCTGTGCAGGTATGATGTGTACATATATTTCCGAAAGCGTAAGCTACGCCCTTGAAACCATAAACGGGGCAGGAACCTTTATGCTTGCCTTTGTGCCTGCCTTTGCGGGAATGGTAGCCATTAACGGACAAACCTCTACCGCAACGGTTTTCGGCTCCATTTTAATCGTGGCAACTCAGGTTTTCTCTCAGCTTTCGGTAACTTTTCTTATGCCTCTTTCAAGCTCGGTGCTTGGAATTTCCGTTGCGGGAGCGGTCAATCCCGATTTAAAAATAAATAATCTTGCGGCTTCCGTAAAAAAGGTGGTGGTTTGGGGTATCGGGCTGCTGATGACGGTATTTGTTGGGCTCCTTGGAATACAGGGATTTATTACCACCTCTGCCGATTCGGTAGCAATGAAAGCGGCTAAGTTTGCGGTTTCAAACTCTGTTCCAATTGTTGGCGGAGCGGTTTCAGACGCCCTTTCCACGGTCAAGGGCAGCATTACCCTTGTGAAAAGCAGTATGGGCACTTTCGGAATAATTGCAGGGGCAAGCCTTATTCTGCCTGCGCTTATTTCGGTGGTGTGCTATAAGCTTGCCCTTACGATTGCGGCGGCGATAAGCGAAATGTTCAGTGTGCCCTCTCTTACCTCACTGCTGAGAAGCGGCGAAAGCGTTATTTCCATAATAATTGCAATGCTTTTCTGCTTTATGATAATGATTATCGTATCAACAGCGTTGGTGCTGCTTGTTGGATCGGGGGCGGCGTAATGGAAAAAATACTGCTTAATATCAGCCTTGTTGCGGTGCTGACTGCGCTTTTCAGAATGCTTGCCCCCGAAAAAATGTTCAAAAAGCAGATTTCCTTGCTTATTTCCTGCTTTTTTATCACCTCGGCGGCTTTTTTCATAACGGGGGGCAGCTTTGATTTCAGCGGAATTTCAAAGGCTTTTACCGCAAACGGAGGCTATGTGGATTTCTCAAACCAATACAGCGAGCAGACCAAAAGGGAAATTGCAGGGGCAATGACGGACAGGGTGACAGAGCTGCTTGACAGCTACGGCATTGTTCCAAGACAAATATACATTACCGTTAATATTTCGGACGCACTCTGCATATCTATTAGTGAAATAAGGCTTGTGTTTGATTCGGAAAGCAGCAGAATTGCCGAGCAGGCACAGCAAATTGTAAAAGCAGAGGTTGGTGATGAAATCGAGGTAAGGATTGAATATATAGGAGAGGCCGAAAAATGAAGGGAGTTTTTAATTTTAGCGGCATTATGGGCTTTCTGAAAAGCGACAAGGCAATGAAGGTAATAATCTTTGCAGGTCTTGCGGTTATAATGCTGATTTTTCTCTCGGGCTTCATTGACGGCAATAAGAAGGAACAAACCGCTGAAAGGTTGGACATTACCGCCTATCAGGAGCAGCTTGAACAAAAGCTGGCGGATATTCTTTCAAACATTGAGGGAACAGGGAAAATCAGCGTTATGATAACAATGGAAAGCACAGAGGAAAACGTCTTATCGGAAAAAGAAACGGTTAAATCGGTAATAACTCCTCGGGTCAGGGGAGTGATTGTAATTTGCGACGGCGG
>CAMDZU010000299.1 GCA_945910715.1 uncultured Clostridia bacterium | reverse complement strand
TGTGGAATGTGGAAAGTGGAGAGTGGAATTTTTAGTGTTTAGTGTTGAGAGTTGAGTGTTGAATTATAGGTGTTTTCCCCGCCGAAAGGCGGGGAAATACATAGTCATATACAAAAACGGCTTCATCAAAAAAAGATGAAGCCGTAAAATTTCATATAAAGCGTTAAAAGCCAAAATCAAATCTTGCCGCAGCTAAATTTAATTCAACACTCAACATTTAACACTGATCTCAAACACCAAACTTAGCTGTGGAAACGGAGATACCAACGCCCATAGTAGAAGCAACTGTGCAGGACTTGAGGTATGCACCCTTTGCAGCAGCAGGCTTAGCCTTAACGATAGCTTCCATAAGAACATTGAAGTTCTCTTCCAGCTTAGCAGCACCGAAGGAAGCCTTGCCGATGGGGCAGTGAATGATGTTGGTCTTGTCCAGACGGTACTCGATCTTACCTGCCTTAGCCTCTGTAACAGCCTTAGCAACGTCGGGAGATACAGTACCTGCCTTGGGGTTAGGCATCAGACCGCGGGGACCGAGAACCTTACCAAGACGTCCAACCAGACCCATCATATCGGGAGAAGCGATAACAACGTCGAAGTCCATCCAGTTTTCCTTGGTGATCTTCTCAACCATATCCTCAGCGCCAACGTAATCTGCACCTGCAGCCTTAGCAGCCTCAGCCTTGTCCTCCTTACAGAATACCAGAACCTTTACGTTCTTACCTGTACCGTTGGGAAGTACAACTGCACCTCTAACCTGCTGGTCAGCGTGACGGGAGTCAACGCCCAGACGTACGTGGATCTCTATTGTTTCATCAAACTTAGCCTTAGCTGTCTTGCAAGCCAGGTCGAGAGCCTCAGCAGCCTCGTAAGCCTTGCTTCTGTCAACCAGCTTAGCGCTGTCTACATATTTCTTACCGTGTTTCATTTATATATCCTCCTCAAATGTGGTAAAATAACGGAAATTTCCTCCCACTGCGAGCTTCGGCTGAAATCAAGCCTCAACCTCAACGCCCATGGAACGAGCAGTACCTGCGATCATGCTCATAGCGCTTTCAAGGGAAGCAGCGTTCAGGTCAGGCATCTTGATCTGTGCGATCTTCTCAACCTGTGCCTTAGTGAGCTTACCAACCTTAGTCTTGTTGGGAACGCCGGAAGCGGACTCAAGACCCAGCTCTTTCTTGATAAGAACAGCTGCCGGAGGAGTCTTAGTTACGAATGTAAAGGAACGGTCAGCATAAACAGTGATAACTACGGGAATGATCATGCCAATTTCGTTCTTAGTTCTCTCGTTGAATTCCTTAGTAAAGGACATAATATTAACGCCGTGCTGACCCAGAGCAGGACCAACCGGGGGAGCAGGAGTAGCCTTACCTGCTGCGATCTGAAGCTTAATTAAGCCTACAACTTTCTGTGCCATGATTTTGCACCTCCAATAAAATTAGCCAAATGGCTTATACATCGTTAAACGTTCTGTCAGTCTTCATCGGGAGTTACCTGCGAAATGCTCACAGCTGCGGGGGTTTCACGTCCGAACATGGAAACGGAAACGTCCACCGTCTTATCCTCCGTATTGATAGCCTTGACGATACCTGTAAAGCCTTCCATTGCGCCGCCTGTGATCTTAACACGGTCACCGACCTTGAAGTTAAGCTCAACCGTAACGGGAGCGGAAGAATCCTCCTCAGCCTTATCGAAGCCCATAGCAGCGACTTCCTTATCGGTCAGAGGAACAGGCTTGGATCCGGGGCCCACAAATCCTGTAACGCCCCTTGTGTTTCTTACGACATACCAGGAATCATCTGTCAGTGTCATCTTAACAAGCACGTAGCCGGGGAATATCTTCCTCTCTACTTCCTTTTCCTTGTTATTTTCGGTAATTTCGATAGCCTTTTCGGTAGGCACTCTTATCTCGTTGATAAGGTCGTGCAGCTTACGGTTCTCGACAACCTTCATAATGGTCTGAGCAACCTTGTTTTCATAGCCCGAATAGGTATGGATAACGTACCACTTAGCTGATTCTGACATAAATTCTCTCCTTCCTGTACGTCTGACGGGATCAAGCGTTCAAAGCAAGCTTCAGAAGCGCTGACAGTCCCGAATCAACTCCCCAAATAAACAGTGCGGAAACGACCATAAACGCAAGCACGACGCCTGTATTGTTTACGACCTTTCCCCAAGAGGGCCATACGACCTTCTTGAATTCACTTTTCAGATCCTTGAAATACTTCACGAATCCGTTCTGCTTCTTTGCGGACTTGCCGTTTTTTGCGGATTTCTTTGCTTTTTCCTTGTCCTTTACGATTTTTTCAGCCTTTGCTTCGGCCTGGGCAAGGACGGAATTCTTCTTGGAAGCGGATGGTTTTTTATCAGCCAAAACAAACGACCACCTTTCGCTTACTTAGTTTCCTTGTGAAGAGTATGCTTCTTGCAGAACTTGCAGTACTTGTTCATCTCAAGTCTGTCGGGGTCGTTCTTCTTGTTCTTCTTTGTGTTGTAGTTGCGCTGCTTGCATTCTGTGCAAGCCAAAGTGATTTTTACTCTCATATCGGCACCTCCTGACGATATTGTTCATAACGAACAGCTTCGATTTTGCCTCCCTCCTGCCTGCCGACGGGAAAAACAACTCCGCACGGGGCGTCGGTCTATTTTGCAAATGAGCGCAAAAAAATAGACCTCTCAAAGAGGTA
>CAMDZU010000298.1 GCA_945910715.1 uncultured Clostridia bacterium | reverse complement strand
AAGTTAAATACAAAATTCGAAAAATCAAAATTTGAATACGCGGTAAAGATATCAAATCCAGGCTTTCCAATAAATCCCAGGAAATCTTCTCCGAGTAAAAAAGAAAAACCGATTAAAATAAATACAACAGTACCGATACAGAAGTCCATCAGGTTCTTCATAATAATGTTACCTGCGTTCTTGGACCTTGTCATACCGGTTTCAACCATTGCGAAACCGCATTGCATAAAGAATACCAGTGCAGCACCTATAAGGTACCATATACCGTTGCCGTCGCCGACGTTAAACATTGTAGCGTTTACCGTATCGGTTACCGACTGCTGAGTTACGGCAGATTCAGCTGCCAGCATAGTAAGTAGTGAGTTCATTTTCAAACCGCCCCTTCATTTCTTTGAAACTTTTGTCGGCTTTTCTCGCAAATTTCTAAGCCAACCTGTTTCAGATTTTATAAACAAACAGAGGCTACAACAAATAAGTTTCGCCGTTGAAACCTATTTGTCATAGCCCCTTTGCTATGGTCTTAGCATACACCATTTCGAGTAATTTGTCAACACATTTTTGCAAGATTTTTTCTTCAATCTTGCATTTTGTTAAATTTTAATAAACAACCTAAAATTTTTCCTGCTTCTGCTAAACCTATTGCATAAGTATTGCCAATTAGCCTGCAGACAACAGAAAACCGCACGGTTTTTCGCTCAACCGTGCGGTCAGAATTATAGCTTCTTGTAGTCGCTGAGTGTAACATTGCTTGTAAGCCAGGATAAAACCTCCTCGAACATTACGCCGTTTCTCGGCTCGTAGCCGTAGCTGTAGGTGGTTTTTATGGCAATCTGTGCAAAGCTTGTTGCCCTGTTCATTGCAATAGGCAGGCTGTCCCCCTTTAGCAGTCCTCCCGTAAGCACAGAGGCGAAAATATCCCCCGTTCCGGGGTAGGAAACGGGAACATAGTCCCAGTCCACCCGCCAGAAGCCTCCCTTATCACGGTCAAAGCCTGCGTTTATCATCTTTCCGTCCACCAGCGGAACGCCTGTTATTACCGCAATCCTTACCTTTTCGCAAAGCCTTGCAAGCCATGATTTCACCATGCCCGTAGTCATTTCCGTGGGATAATCCTCACCAAGCAGCATTGCCGCTTCCGTAAGGTTAGGGGTAATTACGTCCGCAACGCTGACAAGCTCCTTCATTCTGCCGCAAAGCTCCTTTGTGTAGGTCTTGTACAGCTTGCCGTGGTCGCCCATTACAGTATCAACCACCTTCAGCGCTCCCTTGTAGCCGTCGAAAAATTCAAGGCAGTGGTCAATCTGCTCGCTTGAAGCAAGAAAGCCGCTGTAAATTGCGTCAAACTCAATGCCAAGCTTCTTGTACTGCTTGTAGCAGGGCACAATATAGTCTGTTAAATCCTTGAAAACAATATCGTCAAAGCCTCCTGTGTGGGTGGATAGAATAGCGGTAGGTACAGGTACGCACTGTATTCCCATTGCGGAAATTACAGGCAGAATTACGGACAGGGAGCATCTTCCGAAGCCCGACAAATCGTGTATTGCCGCAACACGCAGCTGATTATTCATACTTTGGTTCCTTTCAATTTTTGCTGAGGAAATTACGCTCAAGGTCGGCAACGGTCTGAGGTCTGCCGTAATAGAAGCCCTGAGCAATGTCGCAGCCCAGTTCCTCTAACAGTCTGCACTGCTTTTCCGTTTCAACGCCCTCTGCAAGCACTTCAAGATTCATTGCCTTGCCAAGGTCAACAATTGCCTTTGTGATAAACCTTGCCGTATCGTTTTCCTCAATGTCGTAAACAAGGCTCCTGTCGATTTTAAGTATATCGATAGGCAGTATTTTAAGGGAAGAAAGGGAGGAATAGCCTGTGCCGAAATCGTCCATTGAAATGGAAACTCCAAGCTTCTTTATCTCGTTAAGCACGCTTATTGTGCGGTCAATATCAAGCATTGCCATAGTTTCCGTCAGCTCCACCTCAAGGTATCTCGGGTCAAGCTCCGAATCCGTCAGCACACGCTTGATTGAGCCTGCAACGTCAGTCTGATAAAGCTGTGCCTGTGACATATTTACGGAAACACGAATTTTTTTCAGACCCTTTGTCTGCCAGCGCTTATTCTGCAAGCACGCCTGATTAAGTCCCCATTCGTCAATTCTGGTAATAAGTCCCATTTCCTCCGCAATAGGAATAAATTCATTGGGAGGGATAAGTCCTTTCTGCGGGTGATTCCAGCGGATAAGCGCCTCTGCGCCCAGTATTTCGCCTGTTTTAAAGCTGATTTTGGGCTGATAGAAAAGCTCAAATTCGCCGTGCTTCAGCGCTTCTCCTAGTTCGTGCTCAACAAGCTCTCTGTCGCAGACCTTGCGCTCAACGTTTTCATTGAAGAAATGGCAGACGCTGCCCGAATAATTTTCACCTGCGTAAAGGGTGATATTCGCCTTGTTGTAAAGGGTCATTATGTCGTCGCAGCCGTCGTAAACGCAGATGCCTGCCTCAAACTGAGCCTGCTCCTTTAAAACAGACGGAAGTATCTTGTTGTCGCAGGAATTTTCAATTACAATCTGAATTTCCTTTATAAGGCGCTCTGTGGCCTTTTGTCCCTCGTAGTAGGTCAGCACCGTAAAGTCGTCCGTGCCGAATTTGCCCACAACGCCCCTGTTGTCAATGCATTTTGTAAGGCACTCAGCATACAGATACAGCAGCTTGTCGCT
>CAMDZU010000297.1 GCA_945910715.1 uncultured Clostridia bacterium | reverse complement strand
GATAATGGTTGTTTCGCTGCCGTGTGTTCTGATGATGTAGTATGCTCTGCCCTCTGCAACAAGCTCATCGGGAACTATGAAGGAAACCTTAATAGGCTTCTTAGTTTCGGTTACTGCAGTGGGAGTATTATCACCGATCTGCTTGAACAGGGAAACGTCCAGGAAGGAGCCGATAGTCAGCTCTTCGGAGTCAGCCTTATCGGTGATAGCCTTTTCGTCTTCCTTCTTGTCCTCGCTGAGATTTTCGGTAACCTTCAGGAAGATGCTGAGAGTTGAACCGTCTGCGATAGCTGCGCTTTCGTCGGGGGTCAGCTCGATATTTTCAGCTGTGTCGGTAACATCGGGGATAGCTGCGGAGAAGCTGTTATCCTCGGGAGTTGTGTCAACAACATTTCCGCTTTCGGATTCGCCCTTGCTTTCTTCAAGCTTGGGGATAGTCTTTTCTTCGACCTCTGTGCAGCCTTCAACTGTGCAGGTTCTTCTGAGAAGTCCTTCCTCGGTTGCGGTTGCTTCCTTGACTACTGTCCATGCGCCGAAGGTGTGCTCGTGCTTTTCGGGTTCTGCGGGCAGTTTTTCAATTGTATAGGTCTTTTCAACGGTTTCTGTGTTTGTTCCGTCGGTTACGGTTACAGTTACCTTGAGAGAACCGTCTGCTTCTGTTGTTGCGGGGGTAAGGGTGAATGTGGTTACTGTTGATGTGGTTTCGCCCTTGTTTTTGTCAACGATAGCTTGAACGGCATCCTTTGTGGTGTCGTTTGTGGGCTTGATGTCGCCAAGTGCTGTGGTGATGACCTTTGCAGCCTGTTCAGCCTTGCTTTCGGGAACTGCGGTCAGTTTTTCAATTGTATAGGTCTTTTCAACGGTTTCTGTGTTTGTTCCGTCGGTTACGGTTACTGTTACCTTGAGAGAACCGTCTGCTTTTGTTGTTGCGGGGGTAAGGGTGAATGTGGTTACTGTTGCTGTGGTTTCGCCCTTGTTTTCGTCAACGATAGCCTGAATGTCGTCCTTGGTGGTATCGTTTGTGGGCTTGATGTCGCCAAGTGCTGTGGTGATGTCCTTTGCAGCCTTTTCAGCCTTGTTTTCGGGAGCTTCGGGAGTTACCGCAAAAACCTTTACCGCAAAGGCGTAATAAGCTAATTCGGTTACATAGTTGGTATTTACCTTAGCAATAAATACCGCTGCACTTTGAGGAACGGTTATCTGAGATTTTGTAAGGTCGGCCGCAAAGGATGAGTTGATCGCATAACTCGTATTATTTACCATGATTTGACCGTTCTTTACTTCATTAAAATACTCTGCAGCGGAGTTGGGTTCATCGGAAGGAAGTACAACGTAAATATACTTATATCCTGCCTTGGAATCAGCCTCGGAAATGCTCGGAATATTGCCAAACTCAAACTTTGTGCCTGTTGTGTCGCCGCTAACGGGAGTAAGCGTAACATTTTCAAGATATTCAATTGGCTTGTCGAGGACTGACGAACCCGCAGAAGAGGTAATTGCCTTAGCATTAAGCACAATTGCTTCGAAAGAATTTTCCACATCGAAACTGTAGCTATCGCTGTCGGTTTCAAGATTTGTCATTCCATCAACATTAAAATAATCTATGCTTGCAGGTACATAGTATCGACCCGGAAATTCAAATGCAAACATGGGGATATATTCTTTCCCCTCTTCAATAGTATATACAGATCTGCCTTCTTCGTTAAGCCACGCACCGCCAGCACAGTTAATTGTACCTGTTTTGCCGCTCTTGGTAGTATATTTTGCCGTGCCTGTAAATCCTGCGGGAGCATCGCCGGGTGCAAGTTTATAGCTTGACGATGTAACATCGGGGGTAATACTGATATCGGAGAGCTCGGTTATTACCTCGTAGGGAGTTATCTTCCATGATATTGTTGCAGTTGTGGCGTCATAAGAATGCACCGTATAGTCACGCGAACCAAATTCCGCTGCAGCGGCAGGCTTAGCACTAAATCTGTAAGCGGTATTTTCAAGACTTATGGTGCATACAAGGTAATAGTCCTTGCTGTCCAATACAGTGTCATTGTTGCAATTGGAAGCACCCGAAAGGTCTAATGTACCGCCCTTATCAACGCAGTACCAGTCGGCAGAGGTTAATGTTGCTTCTCTGAATTGGTTTTCATCAAGATAGAAATGCGGTATATCTTCGTCGGTCGTTGAAATAGACTGCGGCTTATACCCGATATAAAGCTCACCGAAATATGATACAGTAACATTAGTGCAGTCTTCATACCAATAAGCGTCAATATTTATCGATATTCCTGCATTAATGTTATCATCGGTAAACGTATAGTTATCGTCAACGGGAACATCTTTATCGTCTGAAGCTGACCATACATACCAGCCGCCGAAAATATATCCGTCTCGGGTGGGAGTAAGGCTTGCCAGTGTTCCTTCGGGCAGCTTGCCGTTGGTTATTGTAACTTCTTTTGATTCTGATCCATCGGAGAAGTTACCTTTCTGTGCTAGGATATGTGCAGTTCCTTCAAATACGCTTGAAGCAGCTGCAGTTATTCCCGCAAACGGCGTACACATAATCAGCATAGCCGCAGACAGAAATACCGCCAGCGCCCTCCTTAGCCTTGAAATTTTCATAAGAAAAAACCTCCTTTAAATTTATCGGAAATATTCCCGATATTATTCGATAGCAATTATATCACACTCACCGTGACAAAACCGTTACAAATACC
>CAMDZU010000296.1 GCA_945910715.1 uncultured Clostridia bacterium | reverse complement strand
TGCAACGGCAAGACGGTTGTATTTCTGGTCCAGGAAAAAGCCTGTTTTCTGCCCGTTTTCCACATCAACCTCGTACTTTATGCCGTTTTCTTCAATAACAGTAACGGGGCTTTCCGGAATCGGAATGCCCTCAAGCTTAAACCAGTCCTTGTTCTGTTCAAGCCCCTCAAGCTGCCTTATTGCAACGTCGTTGCGCTCGTAAATGCCCCTGATGTGCTGTCCGTCCTCGGTCAGCACCTTATAAATGAGCGGAAACAGCATTGGCTTTAAGCGCTCCATTCCTGCGGAAAGGGTCTGGGTAACAATTATCTCCTTTAATCTGTCAACGGTAAGTCCGGGAAACTGATCTGCCTCTCCGAAAATGATTCTGCAGGCGGAAATATCGCCGCCCATAACGGTTTTGCGGTATTCCCACGCATACCTTATTCTGCGCTCCCAGAACGCCTCGTCAAATTTATCGTTGGTGTTTCTTGAAATAATTCTTATTCTGATTTTGCTTTTTTCCGAGTAAATTCCCGTGCCTAAAAAGCGATTTTTGCCGCTTACAACATCAACAAGAGAGCCGTTTTCAATACGCTCTGCATTGCAGTCGGTGATCTCTGCGTCATAGACCCACGGGTGTCCCTTTTCAAGGGAACGCTGGGCTTTTTCGGTTATTGTGAATTTTGGAAATGAACGTTCCTGCTTCATTTTATCAATCCTTTTTGTGTGATAAAAACAGTATATCACAATATTTTCAAAAGTGCAATACGGCATTTTGCTCTTTCCAAAACTCATTTTATTACTCTTTTTTGCGATTTTTGTTGTGTAAAATTACCATAAAAACATTCGAGATAAAAATAAAATTGGTTATAGAGCCACTTTGCGCCAAAATAACTTGCAAATTGCGAAAATGGGTGTTATAATTGCAACAACAAATAAAATTTTATCCAAGTGAAAGGAAGGAATCTACAATGACCTACGAAAAGATTTTTGAAGACGTAAAGAAGGCTCTTGCAAAGGCTGACGCAAAGAAGTTCGGCGGTGAATTTGCATTCCAGTTCAACATTGTCGGCGAGGGCGAGGGCGCATTCTATGTTGCATACAAGAACGGCGCTGTTGACATTCAGCCGTACGACTACAAGGGAAATACAGCTTCCGTTAATATGAAGGGCGAAGATCTTGTAGCTCTTGCAAAGGGAACACTTTCTCTCGGAAAGGCAATCGACGAAAAGCTTATCGAAATCATCGGCGACGGCACAGAGCTTAACAACCTCTTTACAGCAAAGAAGCAGACTGTAACAAAGGCCAAGGCTGCAAAGGAAGAAAAGCCTGCCAAAAAGCCTGATGCAAAGAAAGCTGAACCAAAAAAGACAGCTAAGGCTGAAGCACCAAAGGCTGAAGCAAAGACAGCAGCTCCCAAGGCAGAGGTAAAGGCAGAAGCTCCTAAGGCTGAGGTTAAGGCCGAGGCTCCAAAGGCAGCAAAGACCTGCAAGACCTCTAAGAAGAGCAAGTAATGCTGATACCGATTTTACTTACAGCAGCGGCGGTTATTATCGCCGCTGTTTTTATAGGCGCATTTTTTCTGCTTAAATTTGCAGTTTACAGAAAAGAGGACAAGGGAACATCCCCCTCCGATGTAATCCGTGAAAAGGATTCCGATGAGATAAAACAGCGCAAGCAGTGGTATTTTGACAACAGGGACAAATTCGCCGCCTATGAGATAACACGCTTTGACGGACTAAAGCTTATGGGCTTTGCAATGCCTGCCGAAAGCAAATCGGACAGGACTGTTATCCTTTTTCACGGCTACACCTCGAACCACGTCCGGGAGTTTGCCCCTTTCTATAAATTCTGGCACGAAATCGGCTTCAACATTCTTGCGGTTGACCTGCGGGCTCATGGGGAAAGCGAGGGCAAATACATTACCTACGGAGTAAAGGACTGCAAGGACGCTGTGAAATGGGTTGAGCTTGCTTTAAGCCTGTTCGGCAGCCACAGCGAAATTTACTTTCACGGAATTTCAATGGGCTGTGCTACTGCGCTTATGGCAACGGGAGAAAAGCTTCCCGAAAACGTCAAGGGCATTGTAGCTGACTGCGGCTACACCGCCCCATACGAACAATTCAGCAAGGTAATAAAAATGTGGTTTCACCTGCCGCCCATACCCCTTATTCCTGCGGCAAATCTGCTCTGCGGAATTATCTGCGGCTGGCATTTCGGGCAGTGCGATACAAGAAAATGCCTTTCGCAATCGGATATTCCCGTGCTGTTTATTCACGGAGAAAAGGACGGCTTTATTGATAAGAAAATGAGCGCCGAAAATTACGCCGCCTGCAAGGGAAGAAAAAAGCTTGTGCTTTTCGAGGACGCAGACCATGCGGAAAGCTACTATAAAAATCCCGTAAGATACGAAAATGAAATTATTGACTTTTTTTCGTTATAATTAGTGTGTGCTCAATAAATGTCCGCAGACAGTTATTGACTCAAAGCCTGTAAAGCAGGCTTTGAGTTGGCTTAAAATCCCACTGCTTGATTCCAAGCTCATTTCGTCCCGAAGGGTGAAATAAAGTGCAAGGATTTTTATGGCAATACCGCACAATTAACGGCTGCGGAAATGTATTTTTGCTTACTTAATCAACGCTCCCGGATGTACAATAAAACCGCCTTTCAACAAGGCGGTTTCAGACTGTCGATAAACCCACGCACCGCAAAAATGCGGGTTCAAAGTGATAAC
>CAMDZU010000295.1 GCA_945910715.1 uncultured Clostridia bacterium | reverse complement strand
TCATGAGTAACTGTCTGTGCCGCCCCAGAGGACGCATGGGACGTCTGTGCGCTTGAGCTACCCGATGCAGTAAACCTGGGCGGCGCTCATTCACCAAGCTTTGAGGCATTGCTTTCTTCCGACCCGGATTTTGTTATTGGCAGCGCATCTACCGCCGCAGATGTTGAAATGAAGGAGCAGCTTGAAAAAGCGGGAATACCCGTGGCATATTTCGACGTTGACTGCTTTGAGGATTATCTGGCAATGCTGGATATATGCACGGATATTACAGGCAGAAAAGACCTTTACGAAACAAACGGACTTAACGTAAAAAGCCAGATTGAGCGTATTAAAGCAGAATTTTCCCAAGCGTCAGTGCCCGAGGAAAAAAGAACGGTGCTGCTTCTCCGTGCATCAGCAGGCTTTATAAAAGCAAAGGGCAGCGAGGGAACTATCCTCGGAGAAATGCTTGCTGATTTTGGCTGCGTAAATATTGCGGACAGCGATAAAAGTCTTCTTGAGGATTTAAGCGTTGAAAGCGTTATCCGCCGTGAGCCTTATCACATTTTCGTGGTGACAATGGGGGACGATACGGAAAAGGCATTGGATAATCTCACAAGAATGATGGAGGAAAATCCTGCGTGGGGAACTCTTTCCGCAGTAAAGGAAAACCGACTTCACGTTATGGATAGAAAGCTGTTCAATATAAAACCAAATGAAGATTGGGCGGAGGCTTATGAAAAACTCAGCGGTATCCTTACGGAAAAGGACTAAAACAATGGCGGCTGTGGGGGTAATTTCCCTCTTAGCAGCCGCTTTTCTCGGAATAACGCTGGGCAGTACTCCTCTTTCCTTTGAGGAAATCCGCCTTGCCTTTATCAACGGCTTTGACTCCTCGGCAGGAGGCAGGATTTTTCTCTATGTACGGCTTCCAAGAACGTTAGCCGCCATTGTCTGCGGCGGCGCTCTGGCTGTTTCGGGAGCGGTAATTCAGGGTGTGCTTGCAAACCGTCTTGCTTCGCCAAGCGTTATCGGCGTTAATTCAGGGGCAGGGCTTGCGGTAACACTTTGCACTGCACTTGGCATTTTCGGCGGCTGGCAGCTGTCACTTTGTGCCTTTATGGGCGCATTTTCCGTTGTAATGCTTGTAAGCCTTTGCGCACGGAAATGGGGAGCTTCAAGGGGCACGGTAATTCTTCTCGGCGTTGCGGTAAACAGCCTGCTTGGGGCGATTTCCGACGCAGTTGTTACCTTTTTCCCCGATGTTGGCGTAATGAGCAATAATTTCAAGGTGGGAGAGTTTTCCTCTGTCACTTACGAAAGACTTATTCCTGCGGCGATACTGATTTCTGTAACGGTAATCCTGCTTCTTACGCTGACAAATGAACTGGACGTACTTACTCTCGGAGATGAAAACGCAAAGGGTCTTGGTATGAACACGTCCTTTATGCGGACGGTTTTTCTGCTGCTGTCAGCCCTTCTTGCAGGCTGCGCAGTAAGCATTGCAGGGCTTGTTTCCTTTGTGGGACTTATTGTGCCCCACGGAGTAAGACGGCTTGCAGGCAGCAGATCGTCGGCGCTTATTCCGCTATGCGGTTTGTTCGGCGGTGCGTTTGTCTGTATTTGCGACACGCTCGCAAGAACGGTTTTTGCTCCCTACGAAATACCTGTGGGAATAATTATGTCCTTCCTTGGCGCACCCTTCTTTGTGTTTGTTCTTATCAAGGGAAAAGGAGGACACAGCCGTGATTGAGCTTAAAAACATATCCGTAAATTACGGCAAAGCAAAGGTGCTTAATGAGCTTACGCTTTCTATTGAAAAAGGCAAGCTTATTTCGGTTATCGGCATTAACGGCTCCGGCAAAAGCACGCTTTTAAAGGCAATTACGGGGATTGTACCATTAGCATCGGGCGAAATTACGGTTGATAATTTGAAGACTTCCGAAATAAGCCGCAGAGAGCTTGCAAGGAAAGTTGCCTATCTCCCTCAGGGAAAAAGCGTTCCCGATATGACCGTAGGTCAGATGGTACTTCACGGTCGGTTTCCCCATCTGTCCTATCCACGCAGATACAGCGAAAATGACAGGCGCATTGCCGCAGAAGCCCTTGAGCAGGCAGGAATATCTCATCTTAGCGATAAGCCTTTGTCCGCTCTTTCGGGCGGTATGAGGCAGAATGCCTATATTGCTATGGCTTTAGCGCAGGACGCCGACTATATTCTACTTGACGAGCCAACATCTTATCTTGACATTGCTCATCAGCTCAGCCTTATGAAAACCCTCCGCTCTCTTGCAGACAGCGGAAAGGGGGTTATAACTGTAATGCACGATCTGCCACTTGCGTTTGGCTTTTCGGATGAAATAGCGGTTGTTGATAAAGGGAAAATCGCTGCCTTCGACAGCCCCGAAAATGTGTGCGAAAGCGGCATTATAAAGAAAATTTTCGGCGTTGAGCTGAAATATGATTATGAAGAAAAGTATTTCTTCTATAATCTTGGCGAAAAGGAAAAATAAGCGGAAATGCGTCGTAAAAACAAAAAGCTTTCGCAGAGCCGAGTGTGGGCTCTGAGGAAGCTTTTTGTGTTTGTAATACTGATAAGTGCGCTTGAGTATTTTGGGTATAGACTATTTTTATCAGCATATAGTATTTGGATTAAAGGAAATAAGTCTATTTATCCCAATTCCTGTTCAGAGCTTTATCCACCAACCTTGATGGTCAATAAACCCGTTTCTCTTCATA
>CAMDZU010000294.1 GCA_945910715.1 uncultured Clostridia bacterium | reverse complement strand
GTTGAAAGTTATCCTGCACGGAAAATGAGCCTTGTTTTGCGCGGCTGCGGAAGCGGAAGCGCAGGGGGAATCTGCTTTGATGAAAAAAATAAGGACAGCCTGACCCTTGCAGAGCTGGATAAGGCGCTGAATTCCGTTTATGACGCTATGACCGACAGGTTTGAATTTATCGGCTTTGACGCATCGCTTATGGCTACTCTTGAAACAGCTAATATACTTGTTCCTTACGCAAGATATATGTATGCTTCCGAGGAAATTTCGTGCGGAGCAGGCTGGGATTATGTCAGATTTTTGGGTTATCTTGCAGAAAATCCCGACTCAGACGGCGCAGATTCGGGAGCGGCTCTTTGCGGCTTTATGAATGACGGCTGCATAAACGAGGGCAACGATAGCGTTGTATTTTCCGTCGTTGACCTTTCAGCAATAGACGAGCTTATAGTCCTGTTCAACGAAACCGCTCAGGAAATTTACGACGGCGGCTATATTAACGAAATTGCCCGTGAAATTTGCAAGGCGGATAAATTCGGCTGCAACGGCAGCAACGAGGGCTATACAAATATGGTTGACCTGTCGGGTCTGCTTAACGCCGCTTCCGAGTATTGCTTTACTGCGGAGGATACCATTGAGGCACTGAACAATGCAGTTGTTGAAAAAGCAAGCGGCTCCGTTCACAAGAACGCAGGCGGACTTTCGGTTTATTATCCTCTTTCAGCAAGCAGCCCCGAGGAGCTTGAATCCTTTGCGGAAGTCTGCACAAGCACATATTATCTTGCCTTTGCGGACCTTATGGCTTACGGCGCAACAGGCGGGGACGTTTACGACTATGACAACAGTTGGATAAACGATGATATTGATAATCTCCGTAACATTGATTATACATTCACCGGAGAAACAGCTTCCGAAGAGAAACTCCAGTTTGTCAGCGAAGACAGCCCCGTTGAAATTTCCGACATTTATTTTGACGAGGAGGGAATATACACAGTTCAGCTTTACAGCACCGACCTGTTCAATTATGCCTGCTGCGGACTGTTCGCTTTTGCAGAGGACGGAACAATGTACAGCCTCGGAGAGGACGACAAGGTTTTCACCGACCTTGACGGAATGTTGCTTCAGAACAGCTTTGACGGCTTGTGGCCATTTATCGGCGCCGTTCCCTTATGCGTTCAGCAGGTAGGAAAAATCGATGAAATAAGCGTTTACACAAGCACTGTAAAGCTCAATGATAAAATCACCAATCTGCGCCTTGAATATGATTATGCCGAGGACGAATGGAGCATAATCGGTGCGTGGGACGGTATGGACCCTGTTTCGGGAATGCCCTTGGGAGCAATCGCCGAAATCAAGGACGGCGACATAATAACTCCGCTGTACAGCAATGTTTCATCAGGTGAAAATGCTTTCTGTGAAGGCGAAAGCGTTTCAGCAAACGGAGAGCTTACGGTTGAATACAAGCCGCTTCCTGCAGGAGATTACAACTATTCAATGTGCCTTTATGACGTTTACGGAAGACGATTCTGCACCGATTTTGTAGCCTTATCCTGCAATGAGGACGGCGAGGTTTATTACGACCCAGGCGAGCTTGACAACCTGCAGGATTACGAAGAGGATTATGATGAATCGGACTATGAATCCGACGAAGAATAAGAGCTGATAAAAGCCCTCCGACATTATTCTTGTCGGAGGGCTTTGTTATGTTTTGTTGAGAAAAGGTATCCTGTCAAGTATTTTTCTGAACAGCAGCGAAAAAATAATCCCGAATACCGTACCGAAAATTGCCCCTGCGATAACATCCGTGGGGAAGTGAACGTACAGGTAAAGCCTTGAAAAGCCTACCAATACCGAGAAAACAACAGCAGGAATACCGAACCGCTTGTCCGTCAGCATAAGGGACATTGCCGCCGCAAAGGATATAGCGGTGTGACTTGAGGGAAAGGAAGTGCCTGCGGGTTCAGAAACTATCAGCGCATACTCCGCTGTAATGTAAGGACGTTCACGCATTATCAGCAGCTTGATAATCAGTTCCGTTATGATAACGCACAATCCCACGCATAATATAAGATTTATGCCGCTTTTGCGGTATTTTTTTATTAGCAGGAATACAACCGCAATTACCGCCCACAAAATCCATCCGCCGAGGGAGGAAATTATTTTCATTGCGGTATCCATAAAGCCGCAGCGGAAATGCTCCTGAATAAAATCAAGAACGGAAAAATCCCATTGTAAAATTGATTCAAGCATTATTCTGCGTTCACCTCATCAAGATAAGTCTGCATTTCGGTAAGGCTCATTTTAAGCCCCATCATTGTAATCATATTCCGTAGCATAAAATAGTCTATTCCCGTAAGGGCTTCGGAAATATCAGCTTTTTTGTCGGATTTTTCAATACCCAAACGCTTGTAAATTTCGTCTGCGAGGATATTGCCCTTGGGGTGAGCCTTAAGCTCCCAGAAATCATCATAAATGGTGATTTTCTTAGGTTTCGGCTTGTCGCCGCATTCAACCTCTGCGGTAAGTCTGATGTCAGCAGAGGAAGCGCCGATACAGATAGCGTATCTGCCAAATTCCGCAGTCCAGCAATGCTCATCGGAGTTCCAATAGGAGAATGCACGCTTGTCCAATGTAAAGACAGCCTGCTTTGTTTCGCCGGGTTTGAGGCTAAGCTTCACAAAGCCCTTTAATTCCTTTTCGGGGCGCATAACCGCTGCTGCGGCATTTTTCACATACAGCT
>CAMDZU010000293.1 GCA_945910715.1 uncultured Clostridia bacterium | reverse complement strand
TTGCTTCCTGCGTATCGGACGATTATACCATAACCTTACGGTTATGGTATAATAATTCTATTAAAAAGGAGGGGTGTAAATATGCAGGTACTATCACAAAGCGAAATAGACAATCTGCTGAAAAACTTGCTTAAAGATACGTCAATTCTGCCTGACAGTCAGCCATCTGCCGAAAAAGCCGCACCCCAACAGACTCCCACCAAAGAAAATACATAAGCAAAGCCATGCACCCGTTATGATGCATGGCTTTTAATATTATGCCTATTACACTTCCCAGCTGTTAAGGTACTTTTCCTGTACGTCTGTCAGCTTGTCAATGCTTGTTCCCCAGAATTTCAGCTTGCGTGTTGCAACCTCATAGTCAACCTCCTTGGGAACGTTGATGATCATATCGTCAAACTTGCCCTTGTTCTTTACAAGGTGAAGTGCGCTGAGCGCCTGGATTGCAAAGCTCATATCCATAATTTCCGCCGGATGTCCGTCACCTGCCGCAAGATTTACCAGTCTGCCCTCTGCAATAACGTAAATCCAGTTGCCGTTTTTCAGCTTATAGCCCATAATATTGTTGCGTGCAAGCTTGGTTTCAACCGCAATTTCACGGAGCCTTGCAACGTCAACCTCAACGTCAAAATGTCCTGCGTTGCAGCAGATTGCTCCGTCCTTCATATTGTAGAAGCTGTCCTCGCAGATAACATCACGGCAGCCTGTTACCGTTACAAAGAAGTCGCCCACCTTTGCAGCCTCAACCATAGGCATAACCTTGAAGCCGTCCATTACAGCCTCCATTGCTCTTATGGGGTTGATTTCGGTAACGATAACCGAAGCGCCAAGACCCTTTGCTCTCATTGCAACACCCTTGCCGCACCAGCCGTAGCCTGCGACAACCACGTTCTTTCCTGCAACGATAAGGTTTGTGGTTCTGTTGATACCATCCCAGACGGACTGTCCTGTACCGTATCTGTTATCAAATAAATGCTTGCAGTCAGCGTCGTTTACAAGCACCATTGGGAATTTCAGCTGCTTGTCCTTGTTCATGGAAATAAGTCTGATAATGCCCGTTGTTGTTTCCTCGCAGCCGCCGATAACGTTGGGGATAAGCTGTGGGTATTCGTTGTGGATAAGGTTTACAAGGTCGCCACCGTCGTCGATAATAATGTTGGGTCCGACCTCGATAACCTTCTGTGTGTGGTGATGATATTCCTCGGGAGTTGCGTTGTACCACGCAAAAACGTTAAGGCCGTCATGCACCAGCGCCGCCGCTACGTCGTCCTGAGTTGACAAAGGATTGCTGCCAGTAACGTACATTTCAGCTCCCCCTGCCGCAAGAACCTTGCACAGATATGCAGTCTTTGCTTCAAGGTGAACCGACAATGCCACTTTAAGTCCCGCAAAGGGCTTTGTCTTGCTGAATTCTTCCTCAATGCCGTTTAAAAGGGGCATATTTCCCTTTACCCAGTCAATTTTTCTTTTTCCGCTTTCCCATAAGCTTTCGTCACGGATTTCGCTTGCCATAAAAATTCCTCCTACTTGATTCTTTCCATTGTTTTGTTTGCCATATAGTAAATCTTTTCTTCGTCAACACGGGTCAGTCTGCCCTTTTCAACGCATATCTCGCCGTTACAGATAACCGTATCCACCTCGCTGCCGTTTGCCGAATAGGTCAGGGCAGCAACTAAATTATGTCTTGGACAGAATTGGGGTCTGTTAAGGTCGAGAATGGCAATATCCGCCTTATAGCCCACCTTTATATCGCCGCATTTGTCAATGCCAAGCGCCCTTGCGCCGTTTCTTGTGGCAAAGGCAAGCACGTCCTCGGCGCTTATTGCCTGAGGATTTTCGGTTGTTCCCTTATGGATAAGTCCCGTGTAATTCATATCGCTGAACAGATTCAGGGTGTTGTTGCTTGCGGCGCTGTCTGTGCCTATGCAAAGGTTAATTCCCTTTTCGTAAAGCTTCGGCACGGGAGCAAAGCCGTTCCCAAGCTTAAGATTGCTCATAGGGTTAAGGGCAACGCTGACGTTTTTCCTTGCAAGAATATCAATATCGTTGTCCGACAGATGAACGCAGTGAGCCGCCGTACAAGGCACGTCGAAAAGCCCGATTTCGTCCAAGTATTCAACGGGGGATTTGCCGTATTTCTTGTAGGCTTCCTCCACCTCGTTTCTTGTTTCCGAAAGGTGAATGTGTATTCCCTGTCCGTACTCCTTGGCCTGCTCAAGAACTAGCTCGAGATAAGGCCTTTCTGTGGTGTAAATAGCGTGAGGACCGAATTTAAAGCTTATTCTGGGGTTGTCCTTCCAGGTTTCCATTTCAAGCTTATGCTGGTTTATTCTGCTCAAATCGTCCCTGTCGCTGCCCACAAGACCTCTCGAAAGGCAAATTCTCATTCCCGTTTCATCAGCCGCCTTTGCGGTCATATTTGGGAACATGTGCATATCAAGGCAAGCGGTAGTGCCTGTTTTCAGCATTTCCGCACAGGCAAGCATTGCGCCCCAGTAGGCGTCATCACCCGACAGCTTGTCCTCTCTTGGCATAATGTTGCCGAAAAGCCAGTCGTTAAAGCTTAAATCGTCCGCAAGGTTTCTGAAAACGGACATATAGGTGTGAGTGTGGCTGTTTACAAGTCCCGGAATTGCAAGGCGGTCTGTACCGTCGATTACCTTTTCCGCCTTAAAGCCCTCGGGGGCGATGTCAATTGCCGCAATCTCATTGCCGCTGATGTAAATATCGCAGTTT
>CAMDZU010000292.1 GCA_945910715.1 uncultured Clostridia bacterium | reverse complement strand
CTCTCGATAAAAACAAGGAGCTCGCCCTGAAGCTTGCCGAAAAGGCCCTTAAGGGCAGCGAGCTTGACATTCTCGTTTCCAATACTGCCCTTCGTTTTCTCTGTCGTGCAGTACTCTTAAGCGGCGGCTATACCGAAGAGCAGGCGGCGGAGTTTATCTCCCTGTCCGTCCGCAAAAAGGAGCGTGCCGAAAGACAGGCAAAGCACCTTTTCAAGATGTACACAGATATAAAGCAGGACTGATGATATGACGGACGAAGAAAGATACAAAGCGGCGCTCCGATTTGCCACAGAAAAGCACAGTGGGCAGTACCGCAAGGGCGGCGAGCCTTATATTACCCACCCCATAGCAGTTTCCGAAATGCTCAAAGAAAAGGTATATGGGATAGATTATCTTATTGCAGGACTTTTTCACGACATGCTTGAGGATACAAGCGCTACAGAAGCGGAAATTGAGGCTCTCGGCGGCGCAAAAGTGCTTGAAGCGGTAAAGCTGCTTACAAAGAAAAAAGGCTACGTTATGTCGGAGTATGTTGCAGGCATAAGGGCTAACCCAATCGCCTTTGCGGTAAAGGCGGCGGACAGACTGCACAATCTGCAAAGCGCCTTTGTTGCAAGCGAGGATTTCAGGCGGCGGTATATTCTTGAAAGTATAGACTGGTACATGGACTTTTCCCCCGAAATCCCAAAGGCGGTAAAGGCTCTTGCAGAATCTCTCAGCACTCCCTTGTACGGTCTTGACCTTAAGTATCACCCCGTTGAGCCGCAGGAGCATTTTCACGAAGGAGGGACAGCGGTTGATAAAGAAGAATAAGCTGATTAGCGCAGCTGTTGTTTTCCTGCTAAGCGCCATTCTGTTTTTCGGAATGACAATGCCTTTCAGAGTATGGCTTGAAGCGGCGGAAATAACGGAGATGAGACCCGTAACAGCGCTTACTCCCGTCTTAGGGCTTATATTCGGTTTACCTGCGGCGCTTGGCTGTGCAGTTGGCAATATAATCGCCGACCTTATTTCGGCCTACGAAATTACCTACGCTCTTCTTAACGGCGCACAGCAGCTTTTATACGGGCTTCTTGCCTACGTTCTCTGGCGCAGGCTCAACAAGGAGCATGACGGCAGCGAGTTCTGCCTTGACAGCATTTCAAGGCTTTTAAAGCTCTTCCTTGTAATGGCAGTTACAGCTGCGGTAAACGTACTTATTTCCGCAGTTATAAACCACGTTTACAGCGTTACCGAGCTTATAAGCATAAACAGCCTTTACACCTTTGTGAACGTTTTCGATTCGGGAATTATTTTCGGCTGTCCCCTGCTTATTGCAGGACACTTACTGCAAAGAAAGCTCTACAACGTAAGCCACGGCAAAAAAGAAAAGGTAGTTGTGTTCTCCCTTAACGAGAGAATGATTCTTAACGCAATCATAACGGGACTTGGGGTCTGCATTATGATAGGCGCGGCGGTTTACATAACCGAAAGGGTTGGAACTGATGAAAAAGCGATAGGTCTTTGGGGCAGGATTTATATTTTTCAGACTCTTGCCCTTAATCTCTACTTTGCCTTATCAATGGGCTTTATGTGGTTTACCGAGCGTAAGATTTCTAAGCCTGTCGAACAGCTTGCCCGGGTTGCAAGAGGCTACTATACCGAGCATTCCGAGGGCGAGGAAAAGGATAAGCTTTTAGACGTCTGCGAACGGTACAAAAGCGAAAATACCGAGGCAGGAACTCTTGCCCGTTCCTATATCGCTATGATGAAGGACATTGACGGGTATATCGAAAACCTCAGAAAAGCTACTGCCGAAAAGGAACGTATTAACGCAGAGCTTAGCCTTGCTTCGGATATACAAGCGCACATGCTGCCCTGTATTTTTCCGCCCTTCCCCGACAGAAGCGAGTTTGATATCTACGCAACAATGACTCCTGCAAAGGAGGTGGGCGGCGATTTCTATGATTTCTTTATGACGGACGAATCACATATTGCGGTAGTTATAGCGGACGTTTCGGGAAAAGGAGTTCCTGCGGCGCTGTTTATGGTGATTGCGAAAGCCCTTATAAAAAACTACGCCCAGACGGGAATGACGCCTGACGAGGTTTTCACAACAGTAAACAAAACCCTTTGTGACGGAAACGACGCAGGACTTTTCGTAACCGCATGGATGGGTGTGCTCGACCTTAAAAGCGGTAAGCTTACCTATGTTAATGCAGGTCACAATCCGCCAATGTTGAAACAGGGCGACGGCGGTTTTGAGTATCTTAAATCCCCGGCAGGCTTCGTGCTTGCAGGACTTGAAACCATAAAGTACAAGCAAAAGGAGTTGTTT
Source organism: uncultured Clostridia bacterium (assembly GCA_945910715.1). Taxonomy (GTDB): domain Bacteria; phylum Bacillota; class Clostridia; order Oscillospirales; family Ruminococcaceae; genus Ruminiclostridium_E. Next base: position 426 of record CAMDZU010000292.1, on the reverse strand, counting down.
TTAGAGCCGGGCGACCGACTGCTCCTCTACACCGACGGAATTACCGAGGCTACCGACAGCAATAAAGCCCTTTACGGCGAGAAACGGCTTAAGAGCTTTATGAACAGCCACCAAAGTTTGAAACCCGATGAAATGCTCAGGGGCATTAAGACTGATATCGACGGCTTTGTGGGTGAAGCTTCTCAGTTCGACGATATGACTATGCTTGTGCTGGACTACCGTAAGCAAATGGAGATGTGAGCGTGACAGAAAGAATATTTCCTGCCGACGAAAAGGCTCTCCCGGAGGTTATCGCTTTTACAGAGCAGGAGCTTGAAAAGGCAGAATGTCCGATGAAATCGGTTATGCAGATAACCGTAGCAATCGAAGAGGTTTTCGTTAATATCGCCCGTTACGCTTAACCCGTAAGCAAGGGGAAGGTTAAAT
>CAMDZU010000291.1 GCA_945910715.1 uncultured Clostridia bacterium | reverse complement strand
TTCCTTGTAAAGAGATTCAAGGAATTCCATTGCACGCTGAATGTTCTGGTCCTTCATATTGTTGATAATCTGACCGTCTGCTGTAACTTCAATCATCTTTGTGCCTGTTGTAGCAACAAAGCTCATACCGCCAACGCCTGTGTAGCCAATGTGAGCGTCGTCCTTGTTGCACCATTCAATAAGCAGATCCTTGAAGGTCGTCCATGTCCAGTTGCCAGCCTTGTAAAGCTCGTAGGGGTCGTCCATACCTGCTTCTTCAAGCACTCTCTTGTTGTAGTTGAGAGCAAAGCTTCTTGTAATCTTGTATGGAATGTAGTAATGCTTTCCGCAGTAAACATACTGGTCTGCAATTTCCTTGATGCCCGACCATAAATCGGAGTCAAGATCTACATAGCTGTCAAGAGGTGTGTACATATTCTTTGACATTCCGTGTGGGAATGACATCCACTCATATCTTACAATATCGGGTGAAAGGTCGGAAGCGATAAGCGTTCCAAGCTTTTCAAAATAACCGGCGCCCGATGATGTTACTTCCTGTTCAATTTTACCGCCGTATCTTTCCTCAAACAGCGCAACCATTTCTGCGTCGTTTGTAAGCAGATCCTCGTACATAAGCCACTTGATAGTGCCTGTTGGTGCGTCCTCGTCAATATCTACAACTTCCGCCTCTGTAAACTCAATGTTTGCAGCGTTTTCGGTTGTGGTAGCCTCGCCTGTGGGCAGGCTGTTTCCGCTGTCGGAATTGCCGCAGGCAGTAATGCTAAGTGCCATAACGCCTGCAAGAACAGCGGACAAAATCTTCTTTGTCTTCATTTGTTCCTCCTATATTATTATCTTCATAAAGCGTTCTGTAAATTGTGAATACGTTTACATACGCCTAAGGATATTTTATCATATATAAGTGAGAAACGTCAATTGATATTCCGTAAAAAATCGGGCAGGTTTTTAGTGTATTTTCAACAAATAAAAAATGTTATAAGTGATAAAACAGTTACACAATGATGTAAACGTTACATTACACAAGTGATATGTAAAAAATCATATATCACTTATGCAAAATATATATGGGATAATTAAAGAAAAATCCCTTGACAATGTTATTAAAAAGTGATACATTATGTTTAGCACTCAGAGAGCAAGAGTGCTAACACTCAAAAAGAACGAGTGCTAACAATCAGAGAGGTGAAACGATGGAAGGCAGGACATTAAAAATACTGGAAGCCATTGTAGATGAATATATACGCACAGGCGAGCCTGTAGGCTCAAAGACGCTTCTCGAAAAGACCGATATAAAATGCTCCTCCGCCACCATAAGAAACGAGATGGCGTCACTGGAGCAGCAGGGCTACCTTGAACACCCTCACACCTCGGCAGGAAGAGTTCCCACCTATGCAGGATTTCGTCTTTACATTGAGAAAATGTCCCCCGAAAGTCATCTTTCCGATGAAGAAAAAGAGGAAATCGACAGGATTTTCGAGAACATTGAAGCGGACAGCGACGAAAAAATCATTGAAAACGCTTCAAGAGCGTTGGCGGAGGTTACAAAGTGTGCAATAGTATCCACCAATCAGACCTCCAAATTCTCGGTAATCACCAAGGTTGACGTTATCCCCACGGGACGGAGAATGTACGTCCTGCTGCTGATTACGTCGGGAGGCGCAATAAAGAACAGAGTTTGCCGCCTATCCTTTGATCTGACCCACGAACAGATGGATTTTTTCCAGCGTTTTGCAAATGATAATCTGAAAGGACTTAATCTTCAGAACGTTTCGGACGAATTCATCGAAAACCTTACGGCAACGCTGGGCGGCTATATGATGACCCTTTCTCCGCTGCTTAAAGGCATTGCTGATCTGTCGGCGGAAATGATGGAGGAGCAGGTAAACCTTGAGGGCGAAGCGAACCTGATGACCTGCGACGAATTCAAGGGACACGAGGTGGCAAGAATACTTGAAACCAAGAATGAGTTCACCCAGATTCTTGACCAGACCTTCAGCGGCATAAACGTAATGTTCGGCGAGGAAAACGACACCTTTGTAGTATCAAATTCCAGCATTATTACAAGCTCCTTCAGCAAGGGCGGTGCAAAGGCGGGTTCCTTCGGGGTTATAGGACCAATGCGGCTGGATTACAGGAAGATTATACCTTATATAGAATATTTCACAAACAAGGTTACTCATTTGTTGTCTGAGGAGGATGAAGATGAGGAGCTGTTGGCAATTGAAAAGGAGGCAGACAAATTTGAGTAAGGAAAAGGACAAAAAGGCAAAAGAAGAAGAGCTCCTCGAAAAAGAAGCAAACGAGGAAATCAAGGAGGCTGAGGTAACAGAAGAACCTGCAGCGGAAGAAGCTCGGACAGAGGCTGATAAAAAGGACGAGGAAATCGCAAAGCTTAAGGACCAGCTGCTGCGCAATATGGCTGAATACGACAACTACCGCAAGCGTACCAGCAGAGAGCGCATGGAGCTTGAACCTGAAATCACCGCAAAGGCAGTTGCGGAATTTCTCCCTGTCATTGACAGCATTGAGCGTGCGTTAAGTCACGAATGTACCGACGAAAATTACAAAAAGGGCATTGAGATGATTTACGAAAACTTTATTGAAACTCTGAGCAAGCTTGGAGTTGAACAAATTCCTGTTGAGGGCGACTTTGACCCGAGCATTCATCAGGCGGTGCAGCAGGTACAGAGCGACGAGCTGGAAAGCGGAAAGATTGCTTCCACCTTCCAGAAGGGCTACAAAATCGGCAACAAGGTAATCCGCTTCGCAATGGTT
>CAMDZU010000290.1 GCA_945910715.1 uncultured Clostridia bacterium | reverse complement strand
GTATTATCAATATTTTGGGTATTAAACGCATTTACACAGTTTATTTTTCATAACCGTATTTTTGCATCTTACCGTAAAACATCTTATCAGCTTTTTCTTTTTTGTCAATAGGAAATGTGCAACTTTAAAAATATTTTTTTAGATTTTTAGAAGCGTCAGCATAGAAAAGGGATCTCCAAAATGGAACTCTTTGTCATAGCATATCATGATATGACGCCCTCAAACAGGGCGCCATCGTTTACCGAACAGTTCAATTATCATGGGGGTACGAAACATCCCGCCGTCATAGAACAAGACCTGACAAGGTGTTTCACCCGGTCAGGTCTAAAGTTTTTATCCGAAGCATCCTATCTTATTTCCATTGGTTTTCATTTCGTGATCGTTTGTCCCTTCGCCGCCTCCGCCTTCGTTCTCTACTCAGCCGAAGCCGATTATATATATCATATCGCCTTTGACTGTTCCGTTGGCAGGAGTTGTTTCTGTAGTAACAACTTTGATTGGCGGTCGTGTTGTGGAAGTGATTTTCTCCGATTGCTCAACGGTTGTTGGCGATATTGTTGTGCTTGTTACCTCTGAGGTTGTTGTGATTATGGTCGTAGTACTATACCTTCCCGACGCTTGAAAGCAATTCTGCCACACCTAAGAAATCCCATTAAGGCCAGCTCTGCTTTTACACTACCGCAAAAAAGAAAAGCTAACCCGATAATAAATCAGATTAGCTTCAGACTACGGGCAATCATAACTGCCTCGGTTTTATTCTTTGCACCAAGCTTACGATAAAGCTCCTTTATTCTTGATCGGAGAGTCTCGTAGTTTATACCAAGCCTTTCGGCAGTATCTCCGATAGATAACCCGTCAGCCAGACAGGTAAGTATCTTTTCGTCCATAGGCTGGAGCATTACCTGCTTTTCTGCCGAAGACTTAAGGTATAACGGATAAAGCCTTGTAATTTTTCCTGCTTCCTCCGTTACCCGCTGAAGCCAATCCTTGTTGATTTTCTTGTTGGTGCTGCATTTTTCCGAGCATTCCTTAAGCATTTCATAAACGGTAGCGCCTTCCTTTGCGATAATCGGTACAAATCTGTATTCACAAGCCTTCTCCAGCGTAAGGATAAATTCCTTTTCCCATTCGAAGCCTCTTTTATACATAATCATAGCAGTAAGTACGCCCAGCTCCATAATTAAGTATTTCCTGTCGAACTTTTCCGAATAATACTTTAAGGCCTCAATAAGGGCATAGGCCTTATCGTATTGCTCAAAAGCGATATAACAGCGTACCTTCGTAAGATACCGATAGCGTTCAAGTGCAACAAACTCACTGTTTTCATCGGGAGCGACCTTCATCCATTCCTTAACCGTATCCATATCGTTAGAATACAGCGCAAGACGGCATTTCATAGCTTCAATATTAGGAAACAGCTTATGCAGCCCCTCCTTACGCACTACTTTTTCAAAGGAACAGAGAAGCTCCTTTGCTCCGACAATATCGCCGTTACTGATATACTGTCTTATAAGAGTAGCGGTTGCAGCAAAGCGAAGCTCGGTTTTGCCGCCGGATTCCGCTTCAAGTCTTGCCTTTGATATAAGGGAAATTATCTCATAGGGGTCTCCGCCCTTTTCGTAAAAGCTTTCCGCAAGAGCAGCGTTAACAAGACCCTTTCCGTATTTTCCGAGAAAGGCGCAGACAATATTGCCTGCCGTTGCCGCTATCTCCCTGTCGTGCTTACTCCATTCGCAGAAATCCTTTCCTCCGTTCATAAGAGAGGGCAGGTTGCTTGTAACCGAGAATTCGGGAACGGAAATAGACTTCTCGGAAAGCAGGATATAGCAGTCCTTAATAAGCTGCAGTATATTTACGCTTCCCCTTCCGGGCAGCGCCACGTCAAGATATGCAAGCAGAGATATTGCCTCTCTCTGTTTTGAGCCCTTAACGGTACTCTTGTATTTCTTAAGCTCGTTATACCAATACTCGCTCTTTTCAAAATCCATAAGCATAGAACAGAGCATAGACATTGCCGACATAAGATAGATATTGCTTCTTATCTCCTCGTCCGAAAGCATTAAATAGTACTTACGCATTTCTATATAATAACCGATTTCGGGATTTTTACGTGAATTTTTTATGAGCAGGTCGCGTATCCGTTCGGTTTCTCCGTATTCGGCATAAAGCTTAAGCGCCTTATGGTCCTCGTTACAGCTCTCATAATATCCTCCCGCAAGAAGTGCAAGATGTCTAATATCCTTTTCTGACAGCTCCTTTTCCGCTTTTCTGCGCAGCGCTTCCTTCATCTGAAAACGAATGGTATAAATGCCGTCCTTATAATCGAGATAATTACCCGAATCAAGAATACGCACTATAAGACTGTTTATTGCGGAATTACCCGAAATAATTGCAGCAAGAGGTTCTGTAAAATCTTCAAGAATACTTATTTTCATCAGAAAATCCAAAAGCTCAGAATCAAGCTCGGTAATAATCCCTTTTTCAAGACGGGTCTGAAAGAGAATACTGTTTTCTCCGAAAAGCTCCTTGCCTATCTTTTTTCCTGCCTGAAGCTGCTGTGCAGTGAATATAACGCCAAGAGGGTTTCCCTCACTGCATTTACGCTGGAATTTCAGCTCTTCTTCGGTAAGAATAATACCCTCGGAGCGCATATAGCTGTCAATGCCTTCAAGGGACATGGCTAAATCATCTTCGGTAATAAACAGCATGTGACAGCTTATAAACGTATCATAAAGCCAGCTTGGCATTCTGCTTCTTCCGATAAGCAATACCCAGAG
>CAMDZU010000289.1 GCA_945910715.1 uncultured Clostridia bacterium | reverse complement strand
TGTACTGCTCTTATGCTGATGGGCTTCGGACTGAAGGACAGCGTTTCCGACATTCTGGGCAAGCAGTTCAACGACATCAACAAATATTCGGGCATTGTGGCTTACGACAGCGACGAAATCACCCACAAGACCCTTGTAAACGTGCAGAATACGCTGAATAACGAGGGCAGCTCCTTAAAGGTATATGAGAAGCAGCTGAACGCCGTTTTCGGCGACGGAAGAACCGTTGCGGCTTACGTTACTGTTCCCGATGATTCGCAGCATTTCGGCAGCTTCCTTACTCTCCGTGACCGTATTACCCATACGCCCTACGTCCTCGACGACAGCGGCGTTATTATCGACGAAAAGCTGTCACGGCTGCTGGGCTGCAGAAAGGGCGACGTTATAACCATAAAGAGCGATATGGACAGCTATGATGTTGCCGTTGCGGAAATTACAGAGAATTACGCAAACCACTATATCTATATGACCGAAACGCTGTACAGAAAGCTTTTCGGCAAAGTTCCCGACTACAATATGATTTTTTTCTCCAACAGCATTGCCGGGGACAGCGAGGAAAATCTCCTTGCGGAAAAGCTGATGGCTTTTGACGGAGTGCTGGCGGTAAGCTTCAACACGGGCAATGCGGAAACCTTTATGGCAATGCTTCAGGCGCTTAACTATGTTATTGTGGTTATTATCGCTGCCGCAGGCGTTCTTGCATTCGTGGTGCTCTACAACCTTACCAACATCAACATCAACGAGCGAATCCGTGAAATTGCAACGCTGAAGGTGCTTGGCTTCTACGATAAGGAGGTTGACTCCTACATTTTCAGGGAAAATATTATACTGTCCTTTTTAGGCTCGCTGGTGGGACTGGTACTGGGCACTTACCTTGCACAGTACATAATCCAGACCGCCGAGGTTGACCTTGTAATGTTCGGCAGAGAGGTTTATCCGCTGTCCTACATTCTTGCGGCGGCGCTGACAATAGGCTTTTCGCTGATTGTGTCGCTGTTTATGCATAAGAGGCTGATAAAGGTTAATATGATTGAGGCGCTTAAATCTGTTGAATAAAAAAGCCTCCTTGACCCGTTTTGTTCTGTGTTTGTTTTATTTGTGAGTTGGCGGAGAGGGGGCTTAGACCCTTACGGGGTTTGAAAAGGGCTCTCCCTTTTCGCCCTCCGCCATTCTTTTTTTGAATACCGCAATTCCTTACAGCAATATCACCTATATGTGCAAAAAGAAAAATTCCGCTGCACTACCCCTTGTGTCGGCTGCTTTTTCGGCGGTATAATGGGAAAAATCACAGAAAACACTTGACATACACAGCTTTTTACGGTATAATAATAAGGCTAACTTGTAAGGGACAAGTGTTTCTTACTTAAATGAATATAAATCCAAAGAAAACGAGGAGGAACTGAAATGAAAAGAACATACCAGCCAAAGAAGCTTCAGAGAAAGAAAGAACATGGCTTTATGAAGAGAATGTCCACTGCAAACGGCCGCAAGGTTTTAGCAAGAAGACGTGCTAAGGGCAGAAAAAGATTAACCTACTAATCTTATCCCAATGGGAGAATACTCAAAAAAATTAGTAAGCGTCAACAAAAATCGGGAATTCCAATATCTGTTCAGAAACGGCGAAACCGTTGTTACCTACGGGTTTATCTGTTATTACAGGGAAAACAGGCGCAGAATGAACCGCTGCGGAATTATGACCGGCAAAAAAATCGGCAATGCCGTTAAGCGGAACCGATCAAGGCGAATTATCAGAGAGGCGTTCAGGTTAATTGACCCTGAACTGAGAAAAGCAACGGACAAGCGCTATGACTTTGTCTTTGTGGCAAGGGGGAAGACTCCCACGCTGAAATCTTCTCAGATATACGGATTGATGAAAACCAAGCTTTTGAGGAAGCTCAGCACGAATAAAGCACCCGATACAAACAGTGGGGAAAAATCCTGATGAAATATATTCTCATATTTATAATAAAGCTGTATCGGTTGACATTATCAAAAATATTGCCGCCTTCCTGCCGCTTTACACCAAGCTGCTCGCAGTATGGACTTGCTGCTGTGCAACGTTTCGGTGCGGTTAAGGGCGGCTATTTGGCTTTACGGCGGATTTGCCGCTGTAACCCTTTCGGCGGAGGCTATGACCCTCTGCCAAGCGAATTTCACTTTTCCTACCGCAAAATGAAGGAAAGTATGGCAAATTCGGAAAAAATGCGTCACGAAATCAACAAGTGATATTTCATACTAATAACCGATTAAAAACTGTACAAAAAATCGAGCATAATCTTGCATATATGGATTATGCGAAGATTTTTTGTCTACAGTTTTATTGGTTATTAGTATCAAGATACCTACGAGCCTTCTATGCTCAATTTCCAGTAAAGGGTGATTACAATAGACTTTTTATACACTATACTTGGTACGCCGATGGGTTATGTAATGTGGGTCTGCTACCTGCTTGTAAATAACTTCGGTCTGGCAATTATTATCTTCACTTTCCTTGTTAAGGCGGCAATGTTCCCCCTTAACATCAAACAGCAGAAAAATATGGCGGCTTCTCAGCTGTTCCAGCCAAAGGTACAGGAGATTCAGCGCAAGTACAAGAACGACAAGGCAAAGCAGCAGGAGGAGCTTGCAAAGCTTCAGCAGCAGGGCTATAACCCGATGGGCGGCTGCGGCTCAATGCTTCTTACTTTCGTTCTGCTTTTCGGCGTCATTGACGTTGTTTATAAGCCAATGACCCACATGGAGCACCTTGACTGGGGCAACGACGGCGCAATAAATAC
>CAMDZU010000288.1 GCA_945910715.1 uncultured Clostridia bacterium | reverse complement strand
ATCGGTGTAATACTGGCTTTCGCCGTCATTTTCTTCGTAATAATCGTCATAGCTGTTCCATATATCAGAGCCGCCGCTCTCATAATCGCTGTAATCGTCATAGCCGTCATAGTCGTCATAGTCGTCGATAAAGTAATTCCATATACTGCCGAGAATATCGTCCAGCTGGCTTGAGAAATTGTTCAGCGAGCCTGTTGCGCTGCCGTAAGCCGCCGCTTCAACGAATTTTATGTATGACGGACTGGAGCAGATTGCTTCAAAGCTGCGCAATGCACCGCTGGATTCCACCTTGATAGGGTAGAAGAAGGAAAGCCCCTTTGCACGGCTTAACAAGGAGCCGTTTTTGCAGTAAACGACCGCATCCTCGATTGCGCCGATACATTCCTCGGCTGCTTTACCGATTGTGCCGGAGGCGTTTTCCATAAAGCTGCCAATATCAATAAGGTTTGTGTAGCCGTCATAATAGGATTTATCACCGAAGAAAACCGCCGAGTCTGCCGCCTTTGATATTGCGTTGAAATCCGAAGGAACGTCAATTGTTTCAGCAAGACGGTTTGCGGCGCTGTTGAATTTAACCAGCAGATTGTCTATTTTTGAAAGGTCGGTAAGGGAAAGAGTAGCCTCATCCTCGCAGTCGTTTTGTCGGCATTCCTCAAAAAAGGTATCACAGATAACCTTACCGAGCTGTTCTCCGTTACAGTCGGGGTTTTTCGCAAGATAAGCGCCTATTCCGCTGTAATCCCAGCCGCTGCCCGGCTCGCTCTGCTCGGAGGCAACCATATAATCCGCATAGGGAACAAGCATTGAGGCAACCTCCAGAGAAGCCATAAGACAAGCGTCAAAGCCGATAAACTCGAATTTGTCCGTCATATTTTCGCTGACTTTTGATAATGCGGAGTTCATTTCGCCGAGGGTGAGGGAATCATAATCGTGAAGCTCGTCAAAGCAGACTCCGTCAATAGGGCCGCCGCCGTGATTCCACAGTATTACGCCCATATTTGCGGCAGGATAATTTTCAACGCCCCAAGCAAGAAAATCACGGAAGGTATCTGCGCTTCCCATATTAGAAAGGCTTTTTTCCTCCACAAGAGTAAGCTTCTGGTCATGGGTTTCAAAGCGCTGTATTTTATTGCTTGAAACCGAGCGGTTGTCCCATTGATTTGTTCCGCCCGTTTCAATGATAATGTTCACATTTTCGGGGTAATCAACGCTGAGAATTTCCTTGATGTCCTTGCTGGCTGCGCCGCTTTCGGATTCAAGGTCGGAGCCGCACATATAGACAAAAACAGACCAAGTACCGCTGCTTCCCATAGGGTCACCTGCGGTTTCATCTCTGTTTATGACGATTTCGCCGCTATCGTTTGCGCCAACGCCGAACATATTTGTTTTGTATTCGCTGTTGTGTTCCGTTTCGGTTGTGGATTGGGTTGTTGGGGCGGTTGCGTTTTCCTTGATTTCGTCAAGTATGTGCTGAAATTCGGAGTTGCCGCAGCCTGTAAGCAGTATTGCCGCAGCAGCAATAACAGCCGAAATTTTATGTACTGACTTCTTCATTTTCATAAAATCTCTCCTGTTTTGCAAAAAAGCCTGACGAATAAACGTCAGGCCTTGGTTTCGGGTTGATTAAAGCTGTTCTTCTGCGTCGGAATCTGTTTCCTCAAGTTCGTCGGCAGCTTCTTCTGCTTCAGCCTCGGAAGCTTCTTCAGCCTCGGAAGCGTCGTTATCGTCATCATCACCGAAGAACTTTTCAAATTCCTCATCGTCAACGGGGTTGTCTAAATCGTCAAAATCAAGCTCTTCTTCCTTTTTTTTGTCAAGCTTGTTCTTGATGAAAAGAGCTGCAAGAGCAGCGCCGCCGATTACAGCGATAATTCCGATGATAATAGCGCCAATACCTTTATTCATATTTGTAAGCCTTCTTTCAAATTTATTATGTTATTATTATATAACAATCCCAAATAAATTGCAAGTATTTCGACAAAAATAGCAATTTTAACAAAAAAATCAGAGATTTCCTGTTAAATTCATCAATACGGCAATTGCCGCAACAGGTGCGGTTTCACAGCGCAGAATACGCTCTCCAAGACTTGCGGGGCATATTCCGTGCTTCATTGCAAGGCGTATTTCTTCAGGTTCAAAGCCGCCCTCGCAGCCGATAAAAACGCTGATTTCCTTGCCCACAAAGCCCTCGGTAAGCTCCTTTAAGCTTTTTCCTCCGCACTCATAGAATATTATACCCAGATTGGATTTATCAACGCTTTTTACCGCCTCTTCAAAGGTGGTAAGTTCAGCAACATGAGGGATTTTTCCCCTGCCGCATTGCTTCGAAGCCTCGTCTGCGATTTTCTGATAGCGCTGTATTTTCTTTTCGGCACTTTTTTTATCGGGACGTGAAACGCAGCGCTTGGACAGCACAGGAATTATTTCCACAGCTCCAAGCTCCGTTGCCTTCTGAACGATAAATTCCATTTTGTCCGATTTGGGCATACATTGGAAAAGCCGCAGATTTACGGTAGGCTCAGCCTTGTTTGGCTGCCTGTCCAGTATTTCAAACTCTGCAAATTCCTTCTCAGCTTCCATAATTCTGCAAAGGTAGTCTGTGCCCTTTCCGTCGCAGATTATAGCCTTGTCGCCTTTTTTCATACGCAGAACGGTGGTTATGTGCTTTGCGTCGTCCCCTGTTACAATGGCGGTTTTGCCGATATTTTCCGTAAAAAATCGGGGATAGCGCCAGCGTTCCACTTCGCCGCTTGTTATAGTTTTCTCAAATGTTTCAGT
>CAMDZU010000287.1 GCA_945910715.1 uncultured Clostridia bacterium | reverse complement strand
GATTTGCGCAGACAACCACCTCCATTCCGGCGAATTGTTCCCTGATTATCTCCGCAAGATTTGCCTCCATAACGTCGGTAAATATTACCTCGACATTGTCAAAATCCGCAAGGGTTTCTTCAAGGATAGGCTTTAGTCCCGTGTCAATTTCAATTGCAACCACCTTATCGCAGCGGCTTGCAAGCTCCTGCGTAAGCACTCCTACGCCCGTGCCTATTTCAATCGCTCCCACGCCCTTTTTACAGCCGCCCATTTCGGCAATACGGGGACAAACGGTGGGATTTACAAGAAAGTTCTGTCCCAGCGATTTTGTAAAGGAAAAGCCGTGGCGCTGAAACAAATCCTTAATAACGTTTATATTTGTAAGCTGCATTTTTACTCCATTTAAAAATTTATATTACAATTATACCCGTATAATTCTGTAAAGTCAAGAAAATAGTTGACTTAAAGCGGTTTTTCACTTATAATTGTAGAAAAGGCTGTTCTTAAGGAAAGGATGGGACAATATGGAAAGACGTGACAAAACCAATTACTATCTTGATATAGCCGAAACCGTCTGCGAGAGAAGCACTTGCTTAAGGCGGAATTTCGGCGCTATAATCGTGAAAAACGACGAAATAATCTCAACAGGCTTTAACGGCGCTCCAAGAGGCAGAGCCAACTGCTCCGACAGAGGTGAATGTACACGAGAGCTCCTTGGAATACCCAGAGGTCAGCGCTATGAGCTTTGCCGCTCCGTACACGCCGAGGCAAACGCAATTATTTCCGCACCCCGGATTTCCATGATAGGCTCTACCATTTATCTTGCCTGCCATGACGCAAAGGACGGCTCTCTCTGCGGAAACGTTGAGCCCTGTTCAATGTGCAAAAGGCTCATTATCAATGCAGGAATTGAAAAGGTCATCGTCCGTGAGGACAAGAACAATTTCCGTGAAATTGACGTTGAAGGCTGGATTGAAAACGACGACAGCCTTGAGGGTAAGGATTCGTATTAAAGCCCCATAAAAACAGCTCCCACCGGTTTAACAGTGGGAGCTTTTGTGTTATCAGCCCTTTTTGTTCTGAGCGTTCTGCTGATTCTGCTGGTTTTGCTGATTCTGCTGGCTCTGCTGATTTTTTGACTGCTTTGGCTGCTTGTTCTGACTTTTTGCCATAATAACACTTCCTTTTGAGTATTGACATTTCTGTCAGGGTTATATTTCCCCAGACTCGAAGTATTATTCAATCAGAAAAGCAGAATATATCCAAGGGCAAGCAAAAGTTTTTTGTCGCAGTTTTCACGGTACAGTACAAGCATCAGCGCCGCAACAAGCAGCAGGTCGGGGTCGTTCAGAATCCGCTCTATCGTTCCGCCGAAGATTGGCGGAAAGGACGGTCCGTGTGGCGGTCTATGGTCGTGAGGCGGCGGAAAAGGCTTTCCGCAGGGCACACAGCCGTCACGGCTGCCGTCGCACCGTTTGCGCCAGTATTGGCAGCCGAATTCGTCTTTGCCGCTGCAGCCTGTGCAGCGGGGACAAGGGTCGCTGCAGCACTCGCAGTCCATATTTTCTCCCTCCTTATTTAAGCTGTGGGATTGCTCCCCGTTACAGCTTATGCGGGAGTATGGGGAAACTCTACTTTCCCCGTTGATTTCCTCTCCTTTTTGAACAGCCCGGACAGTCGGAAAAGCTGCTGTTGTAGCTTTGGATAAATCCTGCGAAGTTCGGGGCAGGCTTTTCCCCTTTCTGCTCCTCCGATTCGCTTTTGAGCATTGCGGAATATGCCGCCATTTCCTCCCTTACTTCATCAACATCACGAAGGCGCTCTGCCTTGTTTTCCTCAGCAATGTATGCCTTTATAAATTCGTCGGAGGTCATTGTGGGAATGGCTTCTATGTCTTCCTCTAGAACGTTTTCCTCGGTTAAATCAGGCTCGTCTTCCTTCGCCTCTGTAATTTCCTCCTCCTTTTCCTGCTGTCCGTTTTCAAAGCCTTCCGTTTCCTCGTCGAAATATTCCTCGGGCACGACCTCCTCGTCGGTGTCCTCGTCAATTGTTTCTGTATCAGGCTCGCAGTCGGGAAGTCCGCTGAATCTGCTTTGCATTTTTTCAGCATCGGGAGTAACGGTATCTGCTTTTTTCCACTCCATAGAATCGTCCTTTCGTCAAAAAAGCTTGTCAAACATTCCGCTGTCCTTTAACAGCGGCAGAATCGTCATCAGCTTCAGCAGCTTTGCGGCGGTATCCACCTTGCGCTTGTTCTCGTCACGAAGATGGGGCTTTAAGGCATAAAGCAAGGCGGTATTCTTGTCGGGCTTGTTCATTTCCGAAAACATCTCGAACATACGCATTACGGCTTCCATATCAATGTCGCCGAAAGGGTTTTCCTCCTGCCTGCTTTCATTGCCGCCCTCGCTGTTTTCGCCCTTTTCGCCGCTGTTTTCCGAGGAAAGAAGCTGATCAAGAAATGCGGAAAAATCCTCTGCTTCAGCCATCTTCACGGCTCCTTTCCAATAAATGCTACTTACCTGCCATTTTTTTGAGCAGCGCCATTGCCTCGGGGGATTTCATCAGCTTTTCACGCAGCTCAGGATTGTTCATAATCTGCATAAGCTTTTGTGCGTCCTCCTTGCTGAGATTGCCCAGAACGCCGTCAAAGCTGCCCTTTTCAATGGCTGCCTTAAGCTTTTCCGGACTTGTTCCAAGCTTTCTGCTTGCCATTTCAAGCATTTTTTCCATATTGCTGTTCATAAAATCATCCCTTTCCAATAAATATGTTGATAATTTCATCAATATTCGTTTGACTTTTTGTATAT
>CAMDZU010000286.1 GCA_945910715.1 uncultured Clostridia bacterium | reverse complement strand
CTATGGGCAAGGGAAACGCCGTACAGCACACTTTACGCCGATATGGACAAGGTTGAAAGCCAGTTATGCGGCTATAGCTGCGAGGAATTCGGCGCAGTTTGGGTTACAAACAACTACGACCGCACCGTCATTCCCGACAGCGATAAGACCATTCAGCATTTAACGCAAACCTTCACGCTCAAAGCGTGTTTTGTTGAAAAGGAGTAATTATGAAGAAAAATTACACAGGTTTCACAAGCGAAACCAAGAAGAATTTACAGCTTAACGCAGGGTTATTTTTCAAAAACTATGACCCCACAACAGATACCCCAAAAGCGGCAATCACCGCAGGAAAGCTTTTAGGCGCTACCCAGGGCGGCGGCGAGTTCTCCGCTGTTCCAACGTTCAGAAACATTGAGATTGACGGAATGCCCGGACGTGTAAAGGGACTTGCTGACATTGAGAAGTGGGAAACCTACATAAAAGCTACCATTATCGAGGTTTCGGAAAAGTCAATCACAGCCGCCCTTGGCTGCACCGAGATTGACGCTACACCCGATAAATATAAAAAAATCACGGGCAGGAACTACATCGCAGACAGCGACTATATCGAAAACGTAACTTGGGTCGGCACGTTGGCAGGGTATGATGAACCTGTCGTTATCCAGGTTTTCAACGCCATCAACGAGGACGGCTTCAAGCTGACCGTAGCAGACAAGAACGAAGGTAAAATCACCTGCACATTCTACGGCTACAACGATGTTGAAGATGTGAAGGGCGACTATGTGACGCCGCCGTTTGCGGTTTGGTATCCTAAGGACAGCGCTGAATAAGGAGAAAAGCTATGTATAGAAAGTTAAACGTTAAGGACGCATTCTGCTTTGCAAGAATTGTTAAAAAGGCAGGCTTGAAAAACACCATTTCGGCATTTGCACTTGACGCAGGAAAAGCCGCAGAGGGTGCGACCGACAAGGAAAGCCTTGCGGAAAAGTACGGTCTTGAATTTATTCTGACGATTATCGAGAACATTTCCGACAACTCGGTAGAAGCCGAAATTTACAAGTTTTTCGGCAATATTGCAGGAAAAACAGCCGACGAAATCGGCGCACTTCCCATTGACGAATTTGCGGAAATTGTAAAAACCATATTTACGGAAAACAACCTTGCCGATTTTTTTACACAGTCTTTACAGCTGCAGAAATAAGGGCTGTAGATATTCTGCTGAAACGCTACGGCGGCAATCTTGACTATATCTTTCAGCTTGACGTTTCCGAGGGCGCAGAGTTTATCAGCGAAATATTGCAGATGAACGCCGAAGAAACAAGGTTTGAAGCGTGGCTGCAGGGCGGCTACAACCAAAAAATGACGTTCAGCCAGTATCAAGCGGCAATCAAGATTAGCAACGACAAGCGCACGGCAGATGAGATTATTTCAGACATTGTTAAAATCACAGACAACGTGATTTTTGAAAGGGGTGACGACAATGGCACTGGAAGTATTTAAGCTGTTCGGTTCGATATTCGTAAACACCGACGACGCAGAAAAAAGCATTTCCAGGACGGACAGCAGCGCAAAGAAAGTTGCACAATCCCTGGGCAACGGAATAAAAACCGCCGCCAAGTGGGGCACAGCCATTGTCGGCGCGGCGGCAGGCGCAGGAACAGCGGCTATTGCGGCGGCAAGCAATTTTTCATCGCAGGCCGACACCATTGACAAGGCGGCGCAGTCAGCAGGCTTTGCCGCCGACGAATATCAGAAATGGGACTTTGTGCTGTCACAGGGCGGTACAAGTATGTCTGATATGGCGTCGGGCATTGCAAAGCTGACCGTAAACGCCCAAAAGGGAAGTGCGGCAGCGACAGCAGCGTTTGAAGCTATCGGGCTGTCAATTGACGAAGTTAAAAATATGACCGAGCAGGATTTATTTGAAGCTACCGTCAAGGGCTTGCAGGGTGTTGAGGACACCGCACAACGCACACAGATAGCGACCGACCTGTTCGGAAAAAATTCAGCAACCAAGTTAGCGGCAACGCTGAACACATCAACCGAAGCCATTGAGGATATGAAAGATATGGCGGTCGAGATGGGTATGGTTATTTCGGACGAAAGCATTGCCGCAGGCGTGCATTTTACAGATTTAACGGACCAGTTAAAGCGAAGCTTCAACGGAGTAAAAAGTAATCTTATGACAGGCGCTATGCCTGCAATAAACAAGGTTATTGAATACCTTATCGACAAAATGCCCGAAGTCAACAAGATGGTGAAAAAAATAGGCGACATTCTCCCCGACGTTTTCGACAACCTATTGACGCCATTGCTTGACCTCGGTGAACAGATTTTGCCGATGTTGTTCGATACCCTTGAGGATTTATTGCCCGTGTTCGGCGACATAGTTAAATCGGTGCTGCCCGTTATCAGCGAACTTTTAAAGACGGTCCTGCCGATTTTCGCAAAAATAGTTGAAAAACTGCTGCCGCCTTTAATGAAAATACTTGACGCACTTCTTCCGGTACTGGATATAGTGATGAAGGTACTTGACCCCATTTTAAACATTCTTCTGATGTTGCTTGACCCATTGGGCGACCTGCTCAACGCAATTGCGCCTATCATTACGGTGCTTTTGGAACTGGCGCAGAATGTACTTGAACCGCTTATGCCTATTATCGAAGCGGTTGCGGAACTGCTGACGGGTGTGCTTGGCGTGGCTTTCAGCGTTGCCATTGACCTTATAAACAGCACCGTTATTCCTGCATTCGAAGGGCTTAATGCATTCCTTGAGGGCGATTTCTCAACAGGATTTTTGAAGATAGGCGAAG
>CAMDZU010000285.1 GCA_945910715.1 uncultured Clostridia bacterium | reverse complement strand
GTACCTGCGGCGCAGGCGTTTACGATATTCGCCGTAACTCCGTCAAGACCAAGGTATCTGCTTACACCCGAAGCGATTGCGGAGGCCTCCATTTTGGGAATGTCGGCGCTGTCCGCCTTGCCGCTCATCAGGTCGGTATAGTATTTGTCAATGCTTGCCGCACCGCCCACGCATGAACCGAGAACAGTTCCTGCGGATTTAAGATAATCCCCCGATAAGCCCGAATCGGCAATTGCCTCCTCCGCCGCCTTGACGCATAGTCTTACCGAGCGGTCGTATTCCTCTGCGGGGAGGGAGTCGCACTTTACCTCGCCGCCCAAGTGGGAATAGCAGCCCTCTGTGCTGACGGATTTCACCGTATCAATGCCCGATTTGCCGCTTTTTATATTGCTCCAGCATTCCTCTGCGGAGTTTCCTGCCGCACAGATAATGCCGACTCCTGTAACAACACATCTTTTAGCCATAACAAGACCTTTCCTTTCGGACAGTTATTTGCCTGCGTTTTCCATAACGTAAGCCGTAAGGGAGTTGATGTCACGGAAATTTACCTTGTCAACGCCTGTCATATTTACGCCGAAAAGGTCGTCAATTCCTGCGATAATTTCCAGCGAATCAACGGAATCAAGTCCGATGTCGCCGCCGAAAAGCTCTGCGTCGTAAGCAAGCATATCTTCGGGGATTCTGAGGCTTTCGCTGATCATTTTCTTGATTTTCTCTGCTGTTTCGATTTTATCCATGGTATGTACTCCTTTGAAGTTGATTTATTTTAAGCTTGCGCTTATTAACTTGATTATAACACGATTGTAATTAAAAAGCAAACAAATAGCCTTTGGTTCGTCGAAAAACGTGCCACTGGCACCTTTTTCGAGATTTATGTTGTGCTAATTATTCACTCTTGGGGCGCTTTTTTTCTTGAAAAAAGCGCCCCAAACCCCTGCAAAAAATCGCTTTATATTGGGGAATTTCGCCATCTGCGGATGGCGACTTAGGGCTTTGCCCTAAGAACCCACAAGCCTTTGAAAAGGCTTGACCTAAACTTTTAAAATGGCTTTTTCAACGAGCATTGTATAAATTACTTGTATTTCTCCTCCAGCCCCTCACGCAGCCCCTTTACTTCTTCCTGCATTTCCTTAGCAAGCTGCTTTGCGTAAAGGGATTTCCTCATATCCACGGGGCAGGCGGTATGGTGTATTTTCCCTACCGCAAGGTGAATTCTGCTGCCGAAAAGGAACTTGTATCTTCCGTAAACTGCGCAGGTGACAACAGGCACGTTCATTTTCTCCGCAAGCACCGCAAAACCGGGCTGAAACTGGTTCATTTCGGTTTTGCTTGTTTTCCCCTCGGGGAAAATCAGAAAGCTTTCGCCTTTCTCAATGCGCTTCTGCGCCTCGAAAAACCAGGCTGTGTCCATTTCCTTACGGTTTACGGGAACGCTTCCGTAAAGCCTGAACAACGGGCCTATGTTCTTTTTGTCCGCCCAGTCCTTTGCAATAAGTATGCAGGGCTTCCATTTACTCAGCGCCGCCGAAACCATTGCCCCATCATAGTGGCTTGTGTGGTTGCAGATAAAAATTACGGGGGATTTAAGCTGTTTCACGCTTTTGTCCGTATATTCAACCGTGGGTCTGAAGAAAAAACAGGCAAGTCCTTTTATAATGCCTCTGAAAATGCTCCGTCCTAAGTTCATTTCGCCAAAAACTCCGTCAATGCTTTTTCCTTGTTGTGCATAAGCTTGTAGCCGTGCCTGTAAAGCTCCGCAAGTCTTTCGTCGCTGCGCTCGAACTTGCTTATGCTGAATTTCCTCTGAGGGCGCACAACAAGCACCTTCCCCTCTTTGACAAGGGCGTTCATTCTTTTCTCCTGCTTTTCGTAAGCCGCCGACCTTTTCATCAGGCATTCGTAAACGGCAGGATATTTCGAGCCGTACATTGCTTTAAGCACCTTGCTGAATTTGCGGTAATCGGTGTGATGAGCGCCCCAAGGCCTTGTCATAACCGCAATCACCTTGTCGCAGCCCAGCTCCAGCGCCCTCTCAAAGGGCACAGCGTCGGTAATGCTGCCGTCAAGATAATAGCTTCCGTCACATTCGCTTGGTGGGCACAGAATAGGCAGGGAACAGCTTGCCTTGATGATTTTAAGCAGCCTGTCCTTGTCCGAGCTTTCCGAAAGATAATCGGTTTTGCCTGTTTGGCAGTTGGCGCAGACGTATTCAACGGTAATTCCCTTTTGGTTTATGTTTCTGAAATATGTATCAAAGTCAAAGGGGAAAATTTTCTCCGTATAATCGTATGCCATATAGTCAAGGTTAATGAACTTCCCCGTGCGAAGCAATGAGTCAAGCCCCATATAGGCGTTCTCCTTATCGGGAGTAATGACCTTTTTAGTGCGCCCCGGCTGCTCGGCGACAAAATCCATTGCCGCACCTGCACCTGCGGAAACTCCCCCGATATACGAAAACATATCCAGCCTGTTTTTCATATAGTCAAGCACTCCTGCGGTGAAAATCCCGCATTTTGCTCCGCCCTCAAGCACAAGTCCGATTTTCATAAAGCTCTCCGTTTTCTGTTTTGCGACATAGTTTTCCCTATTATCCATTTTATCACCACGAAAATAAAAATCAAGCCTTTTGGAGTAAGCGGCGGAAAAACTGCGTGAATGGGAGAAATTATGTTCTTCCAATATATTATAATAGTATATAAGGCGGACAGAAAAACAACCCGTCAGTTAAACGGGCTGTTTTTCATTAAGGAGAAATGTTATGTTACGATATTTCGATAAACTCTTACTTATGGCAACACCGCACAATTAACGGCTGCCGCCTTTGC
>CAMDZU010000284.1 GCA_945910715.1 uncultured Clostridia bacterium | reverse complement strand
ATTCTCGGCGACAACAGCGGACGTGATAAGCCCATTCCCACCAACGAGCGTCTTGAAGCGCTCCGCAGCGGCAAACCCGATAACCGCCTTGCAGAGCTTTACTGGAATTTCAGCCGCTATCTGATGATTTCTGGCAGCAGACCCCACACACTGCCCCTTAATCTTCAGGGAATATGGAACAAGGATATGTGGCCTGCGTGGGGCAGCAAATACACTATAAATATAAACACCGAGATGAACTACTGGGCGGCGGAGGAGCAAAATCTGTCCCAGTGTCATCTTCCCCTCTTTGACCTTATCGAGCGCATGAGGGAAAACGGCAGGGAAACCGCAGGGAAAATGTACGGCTGCGGCGGCTTTATGGCGCACCACAACACGGATATATGGGGGGATACCGCACCGCAGGATTTATGGGTGCCTGCAACACTGTGGCAGACGGGAGCGGCATGGCTTTGCCTGCATATTTTCGAGCATTACCGCTTTACGGGGGACAAGGAATTTCTCTCGGATAAGTATGATACTTTAAAGGAGGCGGCGGAATTTTTTGTTGATTTCCTCACCGAAAACAGCAAGGGTCAGCTTGTTACCTGCCCGTCTGTTTCTCCCGAAAACACTTATATTGCGGACAACGGCGAAAAGGGCAGCGTCTGCGAGGGACCCACAATGGACACACAGATTGTAAGGGAGCTTTTCTCCGCCGTAATAAAAAGCAGCGAAATTCTTGGCAGGGACAAGGCCTTTGCGGAAAAGCTGAAAGCCATTTCCGCAAGACTGCCCCAGAACCAAATCGGCAAATACGGTCAGATTATGGAATGGGCGGAGGATTACGACGAAGCCGAGCCGGGTCACCGCCACATTTCCCAGCTTTTCGGACTTTATCCTGCCGACCAGATAACCTGCCGCCGCACTCCCGACCTTGCCAAAGCGGCAAGAGCCACCATAGAGCGCCGCCTGTCCTACGGCGGAGGTCATACGGGCTGGTCAAGAGCGTGGATAATCAATATGTGGGCAAGGCTTCTTGACGGAGAAAGGGTGCAGGAAAACATAAGACTGCTCCTCGCCAATTCCACCAACAGCAATATGCTGGACAGCCACCCTCCTTTCCAGATTGACGGCAATTTCGGCGGCGGCGCAGGCATAACCGAGGCAATCCTCCAGAGCCATTCCGAGGAAATAAACCTGCTGCCTGCTCTCCCTCCAAGCTGGGAAAGCGGCGAAGCAAGAGGTCTTGTGGCAAGGGGCGGCTTTGAGGTAAGCGTAAGCTGGCGGAAGGGCTGTCTTGAAAGGGCGGAAATACTGTCAAAATGCGGCAATGTGTGCAGGCTTTTCAGCACAGTACCCCTCAGAATAAGCGCAGAACGGGTTGAGCTTATTGACAACGTTTATACCTTTGAAACGGAAAAGGGCGCTGTTTACCCCATCGAAAGGGCAAAGTAAGGTCAGCGGCAAAGCTTTGCCTGCAAGGTTATTTTCACTTTTTGCTCACTTAAATTTCACATAATTTTCACAGATTAGCTAAAGTTTTCCCCTTTTCTGCCGATATAATAAATGTAAAACAATGAAGAAAAAAAGTGCGGAACAATCAGCCGCTTTTATATCGGAAAGGATGTACTGTATGGAGATAAATAACCTTCAGAATAGTGTTATCAGCGCTTACAAAAAGGTTTCAAAAACAGCATCGTCAGGCGGAAAAACGAACTCGGTAAAGCGTCAGAATACAGACAAGGTCGAGTTTGATTTTTCACGCTCTATCGGCGCTGCAAAGGCAAATATGGCAAGCCGTTTGGACGCTGAAACAAACACCTCACGCATTGAGGAGCTGCAGAAGGCTTATGCAGGAGATAACTGCCCCGTAAGCGGCAAGGATATTGCAGAGGCAATCGTAAGCTCGGTATAACGAAAGGAACTGTAAATGGATTCACAGACAGCCGAATTACTCATAACTTTTTTTGAAAGCTACAACAAGCATTTCACCGAGCTTTTCAGATTTCTCACCGAGAAGAAAAGCAAGGTAATCGACGACGACCTTTCGTGGCTTCTTGACAGCCTTGCAACGGAACAGAAGCTGATTATGCAGGGCAATTCCCTTGAGTCGAAAAGGCTTACGGTTTTTGAAACCATCGGCATAAGCGGAGTACATTCGGAACAGCTTATTGAAATGTTCCCCGAGGAATTCAAGGGACAGATAAAGGTACAGCTTGATACTCTCGTAAAGTCAATTGCCGACATAAAAAGGCTCAACGCCGACATACTCGACCTTGTTGACCGAAAGCTGAGCCTGCAGGAAAAGCTGCTGAACAAAACAAGCGATTCCCCCGATACCTACAATATGAAAGGCGCAAAGGTGCAGAAGCACAGCGGCGGAATTATCGGCGAGGTATGAAACACCACTGAAAGAGGTAAAATATGCGTTCATCATTTTTAGGACTGGAAGTTTCAAAGCGCTCAATACAGATTTCACAGAAAGCTCTTGATATTACTTCCAACAACCTTAACAATATAACCACCGAGGGCTACACAAGACAGCGTGTTGATACAAGCTCGCTGCATATCGGCTCCTACAACAACTGGCAGACGAGAGTTGCCAAGCTTTCCCTTGCGGGACAGGGCGTTGATGCATTCGGCGTTGCTCAGGTCCGCGACGCTTACATAGACAAGCGCTACCGTGAGCAGACCTGCTATGTTGCACAGTATGACTCCAAAAGCAGCATTTTAAGCGAGCTCGAAACAATCCTGGACAATATTGACAACACGGGTCTTACAAAGGCTATGGACTATTTCAAGCAGTCCTTAAACAGCTATGCGGAGCAGCCCGACAGCAAGGAGCTT
>CAMDZU010000283.1 GCA_945910715.1 uncultured Clostridia bacterium | reverse complement strand
ATAAGGGGAGTTTCGGGGCAGGTTGCGTAAATCTGTCCTGCCGTTACCTTGTCGCCAACCTTTACCTTAAGCGTAACGTCAAACAGCTTCTCCTCGTCAAGTGAGGGAATTGCGCTGCCCTCTGTTACAAAAGAGCCGCTGATGCTTTTCATATCACGGAGAGGGCGCTCGATACCGTCGAAAATGTTGGATATGATTCCGGGGCCAAGGGTTGCGCACATTGGCATTCCCGTTGTCATAACCGCTTCGCCCACTTTAAGTCCTGCGGTATTTTCATAAACCTGAATAATTGTAAAGCTGTCGCTTACGCCGATTACCTCGCCGATAAGCTTCTTTTCGCCAACATAGACCATTTCACGCATGGAAAAGTCCTTGGTGTTCTTTACCTTTACAACAGGTCCGTTAATTGCATAAATCGTGTTCAAAATAACACCTCATAAATCAAGATTATAGCTGCATTGCCGAATTGTTTGCAAAATTGTCCTTTGCTTTTCTGAAGCTTTCGTCAAGAGTACGGTCAACATAGCTGTTTTCGTTGGGGTATCTGAACGTAATTCCGCCCAGCTTTATGCTTCTGTCAGCTTCAACCGGAACCTTGTATTCCGCAAGCAGCTTTTCCGCAAGCTCCCTGTCGGCAGGCTTTACATAAGCGGTAACTCCGTCATAAAAGGGATATGCGGCGTTTACCTCCCGTGCAGCCTTTTCCATATAATCGGCATATTTTTCGCTTTTAGAAAATTCAAGCACCTTTTGGGAAATACCGCCGAAAAATTCATCGACAAGCTTGTTTCTGTATGCAAGTATTTCTCTCTTTGCCTCAAAGCTTTTGTGGGAAACGCTTTTGTTAAGCTCCTGCTGAATAGACCTTGTTTCGGCGGAAACCCTCTGATAGCTGTCGCCGATAAATTCGTCGTCCGCCTTTGAAAGGATTTCGTCCGCTTTTTCCTTTGCAGAGCTTAATATATCGTCGATTTCGCCCTTGATTTCCTTGTCTATTTCCGCCTGAAAGCGTGATAATTTTTCTCCTGTATCAGCCATTTCTTTCAGTCCTTTCGGTTTACACTATTTTCTTTTCTGTCCTGATTATTATAGCTTAATTCCGATAGCTTCCCTGACATAGCTGCTGATAGTATCGGAAATCTGTGAAGTGCCGTGACGGTCGGGTATTTCAACAATCAATGGCTTGGGACAATGCAGCTTAAGGTCGTAAACCTTGTCGTGGCAAAGATTGATAAGCTTTTCCGTCATCAGCACAATTGCAACATCCTTATCGGCCATTGCGGAATCAAGCGCCTTTTCAACCTCGTCACGCTCGTGAACAACAACTCCCTCGATTCCTGCAAGCCGCATACCCATCTGGGTATCAATGTTATCGCTGATTAAAAAGAATTTCATAAGTACCTCTCGGTATTAGCTGTAAAGGATAAGGATAGAAATAAGCAGACCGTAAATTGCAACACCCTCGCCCAGCGCTACGAAACTAAGGGACTTGGTGAAGTTCTTTTCGTCCTCGCGGGTTGCATCGATAGCGGCAGGAGCGGCACCGCCTACTGCGATACCTGTACCGATGGTTGCAAGACCTGTTGAAAGAGCGGCGCCGAGATACTTAAGCCCGTCGCCCAGTCCTGCTGCGCCGGCTTCAGCAGCAGCTTCGGCAGCCTCTGCGCTTACTCCTAAAGGAAGAGCCACAGCCATAACTACCATACAGCCGATAAATGAAAGTGCGTTTGTTAAAATTGTTCTTCTGGCATTGACCTTTTTGCCTGCCTTCTGTCTTTTGATTGCAACAATGAAGGGGATTACAATGAGCGCTGTTGCAAGCAGCGGTAATAAGAATAACATAATATTTTCCTCCGATTTTAATTCTCTAAATCAAAATTAACCATAATTGGCTTGAACGGTTTTCCGTCCCCTGTATAGAAGCGGCTGAATACCTCGTAAAATTCAAGACGCAATACCTGAATTGCAACAAGGAAGCCCTCTAAACCGATAACAAATGCGTTACCCAGAATCTGGACTATAATTGAGCCGTCACCTGCCTGTGAAGCAAGCACGCCCACAACCAGCATCATACCTGCGTGGCTCAGTACAAAGCCGCCGATACGCAGGAAGGACATTGTGTTGGTAATGTAGGTAAGGCAGCTTTCAAACAGCTCAATAACGCCCTCGATAATGAAGTTGCCCACCGATTTTTTCTTCTTGGGAGCAGCCTCCTCGGGAAGATGCAAGCGCTTGTCCTTGCGTATATCCTCAATATGCTCGGGCATTTTCATACGGATAAAACCAAGCTGCTCAAAGGTTTTGTCAACAACGGCAGCAGAAGCCTTAGGGGTGATATATACGCCCGAAACGGTTTCGTCGTCGTTTTCAAAGGGATAGAATACATAATCAAGCTCGCTGTAATTTTCAAGCTTCCGGTATGAGCTTAAGGGCAGCCTGCCGTACTGCGCCTTAACGTACCTGCACTGTACAAGCTCGTCAAGGCTTGTACGGTTGCCCGAAACGCTTTCAATTTCCGTAATGGAGTCGCTGTAGGTCTTGACTGCGCGGATAAGGTCTGCGTTGCGCTTTGACTTTGTTCCCTTTATTTTCGAGGAAATAAAGTGGGAAACAGGCTCCTTGAAGAACATTATCACAAGGGGCAGCACAATAAGGCAGATAACATAAGCGGGTGTGAACATTTCGATTCCGAAGCCAAGCTGGACAGCTGCGCCTGCAAGAACCGCCATATAGAAAATCATTCCCACAATGCCGTTGGAGCCTAAAATACCCTGCTCCACGTTGCCCTTTTTAAGGCTTAGCCGTATGTTGAATATCATTGAAATAAGTATCAGTA
>CAMDZU010000282.1 GCA_945910715.1 uncultured Clostridia bacterium | reverse complement strand
AATTGCCGATTGAAAACTTCTGACCGTAACGTGATTTCATAATCTCGCCCATACAGTAACATACCGCTCCAACCGTATCACTATTTCCAGAATAGACATTCACGTAGGACATAAAAAGCGCCCGTATCAGATTATCACGGGATTCAAGCCGTTCCTTTTCGTCGGTAATAACACGGAATCCGATTATTACCTTTGAATTATTTCCGCAGCTGTTTTTCTCTGTGGGAAACATACTGCACCTTACCCAGTTTCCGTCTGTAGCAATATATTCCTGCGTAATGATATGATTCTCTCCAAGACGTTCATTTATGGTGTCAACATCCATAAAGAGGCTCATTGCAGGTCTGAAATCATCGCTTACCCAGCTGTCTGTCACAGCCTTAAGGCATAATTTCGCATTATTTTTTTCGCCGTATGTATGGCTTTTTCCGTCGGGAGAGAAAATCTCCTGAACGATATTTTCTTCAATATCAATATAGTAGAGAGCAAAGAACACGCTGCTTAACGATTCAATTATGGCAGAATGCCGTTTTTCAGTTTCCAGAAGAGAAGTAAGCTCTGCTTTTGTTTCCTCCGATTTTTTGTTAGCAATTTCGCTGCAGCAGGCGTAAGCCAATACGGACAGCAGCAGAAAGCCTTCCGTATTGCGGCGTGGGTTATCAACTCCGATAAAGCCTATGACAATGCCGTTTACAATAAGGGAAGCAGCCGCAACGCTCTCAATGCCCTGTGGCTTGAGAAGCTGATAAAAGTCTGAGTCGGGTGCAAAGCTGTCCGAAAGGCAGGGGTAAAACAGCTCACCCTGCTTCTCCAGCTCCTCCAGCCAGAATTCTATACCCTTCAGGGGAATATTGCGGAGATTGTCAATTTCTGCAGATATTCCGCTGCGGCAATATTCGTACGTGTTGCTGATATGGGTTCTCTCGCTGTTCAGCTCGAAAATATAGGCACGGTCCGCTTCATAATATCTGCACGCTTCATCAAGTATTCCATGAATAGCCTGTCCGTCATTGTGCATGTCTGAATAGCTGCGTAAAAAGCTTCTGATTGCCTGTTCCTGATTGGACGAATTCTGAGAGAAACTGTTCATGGTTTACCTCCGATTATATTCCGTTTTTTCAAAAGCAATATTTTCAACCGTTCCGATAATTTTAATGCGCTTTGCAGCATATATGTTCAAGCCGCATTTTCTTGCGGCTGATGCAATTATGAGGGGAATTATTTTACGCTATATAGAATATATTATAAATAATAACACAAAACTCGACAAAACGCAACATTTAGCAGCAAGCTGCAGATGTGTTTTTGTTAGTTTGTCATTGCTTACTCCGAGCGGAATTCCGACTCAAACAGAAAAGCGACCCAAATCGGTCGCTTTTGTTAATACTATGAAGGAGGAATCAGACCAATTGTCTGCTTTCTCTGATGAATTTCACAAATTCTTCCTCGGGAACAGGCTTTGAAAAATAATAGCCCTGAATAAAATCACAGCTCAATGCGGCAAACTGCTCCACCATAAACTGTGTTTCAATGCCTTCGGCAACAATTTCCATTTCCATATCCTTCAGCATTTTCACGGTATTTTTCACCACAATATGCATTTTGGGATTGTTCATTTCATCCACAAACGCTTTGTCAAGCTTGACTATTTTCAGCGGAAGCGAAACTATGCGCTTGATATTTGAGTAGCCTGTGCCGTAATCGTCCAGAGAAAAGCTTATTCCCGATTCGCTCAGCTTCTGCATATTTTTCTCCATAGCCGAGTGGGATTGGGCTGCGGCAGTTTCGGTGATTTCAAGGTTAATGCTGTCGGGAGAAACTCCGTATTTGCTGAGAATGGCAAGAATGCTTTCCACAAGCCCGTCCTGGGTGCATTGCGCAGCAGACAGGTTTATTTCGATATATTCCAGACCCAGTGCCTTGTAATCCTCGCTTGCAATAAAGCGGCAGACCTCCTCTGTTACATAATCCCCGATTTTGTATATCGCTCCGCTTTTTTCGGCGGCAGGAATAAACAATTCAGGTGATACAAAGCCGTATTCATCATCAATCAGACGTAGCAGTGCTTCCGCCGAAACGAACTTCTTCTGCTTGATTGAGTAGATAGGCTGATAATAGACCCGAAAATTGTGATTTACAAAAGCCCTTTCGATTATTTCGTCCAGCTTGCTCATCAGCATAAACTGCTTCTGACCGAAAATCTCGTCGGCGTGCATTACAAGCCCGGAATATTTTATCTTTTCGTGGAAATCCGCACCAAAGGACATAAGTGTTTTGAAGTCTTCTATTTCCTCGGGACAATCGGCAATGCAGATGCTGCACAGAAGTCTTGCGTCCCGTCCGCATACGGTGGTTTTCTTCTTGAATTCGTCATTGATACGGTTTGCGGCTTCTTCCGCCTTTTTGCGGTAGGAGTCATGCAGAACTACTCTGAAGCGCCCTCGGTCAAGGTAATAAAGCCGTGCGTGAAGCGCCAGCTCTCTGTTCAATCTTCTCAGCTTTTCTGCAATATCCTTCAGCAAGGCCGTGGTGGCGTCATAGCTCATATCCGACTGGAGTTGAATGAAGTTTGTCGGGTTAATCAGAATAACGGTAACGCTTTTCCTGTTAGTGAAATTCTTCTTCATATCGTCGGCATAGGCACTGTATTTGCGGAGTCCCGTAAATGTATCTATGGATTCCTCAGCCGTCTGGACAGTCATTGACGCAAACATAAGGCCCAGTGCGTTTGCGTACATTTCAACAATGTAGGACGGGAAAAAATACTGAACTATCATTGCTATCAACAGTAGCGGAGCTATGGCTACAACAGAAGCCATTTTGCGCAGGGTGAACAATTTCTT
>CAMDZU010000281.1 GCA_945910715.1 uncultured Clostridia bacterium | reverse complement strand
GCGTGTGTTTCTCGAAGTCTTCAGCTTGTCGAAAAATACTTTTTCGACAAGCTGAGTAGCTGCACCCTTTCGGGTACAGCTACTTTTTATATTATTTAAAGTAATCAACGCCGCCCTTGAACATAAGCTGAACCTTGTTTCCGTCAACGTTAGTGCAGGTGTTGTCGGAAATACGCTCGCTGTGACCCATTTTGCCGAATACACGTCCGTCGGGTGAAATAATACCCTCGATTGCGTACATTGAGCTGTTGGGGTTGTAAGCAAGATCCATTGTGGGGTTGCCCTTAAGGTCAACATACTGTGTTTCAACCTGTCCGTTGGCAATAAGCTTCTGAATAATCTCATCGCTTGCAACGAAACGTCCCTCGCCGTGTGAAATCGGGATTGTGTAGGTTTCGCCTACCTTGCAGTGCATCAGCCAAGGGGTCTTGTCGGTGCAGATCTTTGTATAGACAAGCTGTGACTGGTGACGTCCGATTGTGTTGAAGGTAAGGGTCGGGCTTTCGCTTGTCATCGGCTTAATCTCGCCGAATGGCACAAGACCAAGCTTGATAAGCGCCTGGAAGCCGTTGCAGATACCGAGCATAAGGCCGTCACGCTTGTAAAGCATATCGTTTACCGCTTCCTTAACACGGGGATTGCGGAAGAATGCGTTGATGAACTTGCCCGATCCCTCAGGCTCATCACCGCCGCTGAAGCCGCCCGGAACGGCAATCATCTGGCTTTCGCCGATAAGTCTTGCAAATTCCGCTACGCTTTCCTCAATTGCCTTGCCCGTAAGGTTTCTGATTACGAATATTTCAGCCTCGCCACCGTATCTTCTGAATGCGTCAGCCATATCGTATTCGCCGTTTGTGCCCGGGAATACGGGAATAAGCACCTTTGGCTTTGCAACCTTGTTTGCAGGCGCACAGACTGTCTTGCAGCCTTCCTTATATTCAATAGCAGCAGGAGCTGGCATTTCTTTAAGAGTGTTCTTGAATATTGGCTCAAGAACCGTATCCCACTTCTTTTCAAGCTCAGCAATGTCAATAACCGTATCGCCGCAGGTAATTGTGTAGTCCTCAACGGTTTCACCGATTACCTCTGCGCCCTCGAATTCTTCCTTGGCTTCAATTACAAATGCGCCGTAGCAAGGAGTAAACAGCTTGTCGTCCGAAAGCTTTTCAAGCCTTGCGCCAATTCTGTTTCCAAGCGCCATTTTGAATACACCCTCGGCAACGCCGCCGTTGGCAACTGACCATACGGAGAGAGCGTTTCCGCTTGCGATTTCCTTTTCAACCTTTGCGAATACTTCCTTTACGCTGTCAAAGCAAGGGAGCTTGTTTTCATCATACTTTGGAGCAATGTAGAGGATTTTGCTGTAAGGAAGCTTGAATTCAGCAGAAATTACCTTGTCAGCCTTTGCTGTTGAAACTGCAAAGGAAACCAGCGTAGGCGGTACGTCAATATTCTCGAATGTACCCGACATTGAGTCCTTGCCGCCTATTGCGCCGCAGCCCATTTCAAGCTGTGCCTTATATGCGCCCAGAAGTGCAGCCAGCGGCTTGCCCCAACGCTCGGGCTTGCCCTGTGTTCTCTCGAAATATTCCTGGAATGTGAGCCAGCACTTTTCATAAGTACCGCCTGCCGCAACTACCTTTGCAATACTCTCGATTACTGCAAGCATTGCGCCGTGATAGGGCGACTGGGAGGAAATAACGGGATTGTAGCCCCAGCCCATAATTGAAGCGGTATTTGTCTTTGCGTTAAGCACGGGGATTTTTGCAGCCATAGCCTGTACGGGAGTCTGCTGTGTCTTGCCTGCAAACGGCATAAGCACGGTTGCAGCGCCGATTGTTGAGTCAAAGCGCTGAATAAGACCCTTCTGCGAGCAGACGTTAAGGTCGGTCATCAGGCTCTCCCAATCCTGCTTGGTGTTCTTTCTGCCTGTTGAATAATCAACGTTTGGAGCGGTAACGTGAATGTCTGTATGCTTTTCAGCACCGTTTGAATTGAGGAATTCACGGGAAATGTTGCATATCGTCCTGCCGTTCCAGTTCATGCGGAGTCTTGGCTCCTCGGTAACAACAGCAACGGGAGTTGCCTCAAGGTTTTCCTTATCCGCAAGGGCGATGAACTTGTCAACATCGTTCTTGTCAACAACAACCGCCATTCTTTCTTGCGATTCGGAGATTGCAAGCTCTGTGCCGTCAAGACCGTCATACTTCTTTGGAACAGCGTTCAAATCAATTTCAAGACCGTCTGCAAGCTCGCCGATAGCAACCGAAACGCCGCCTGCGCCGAAGTCGTTGCAGCGCTTGATAAGGGTTGTTGTGTTCTTGTCACGGAATAATCTCTGTAATTTTCTTTCGATAGGCGCATTACCCTTCTGAACCTCTGCGCCGCAGCTTTCGAGGGATTCAACGCTGTGGGACTTGGAAGAGCCTGTTGCGCCGCCGCAGCCGTCACGGCCTGTTTTGCCGCCGAGGAGAATGATTATATCTCCCGGAGCAGGTCTTTCTCTGCGTACGTTTTCAATGGGAGCTGCGCCGATTACCGCGCCGATTTCCATTCTCTTTGCCATATAGCCGGGGTGGTAAATTTCAGCAACATGACCTGTCGCAAGACCGATCTGGTTGCCGTAGGAGGAATAGCCTGCCGCAGCTGTGGTGGTGATTTTTCTCGGAGGAAGCTTGCCCGGAATTGTCTTGTCAACGGGAAGCAGAGGGTCGGAAGCACCTGTTACACGCATTGCCTGATATACGAAGGAACGTCCCGAAAGTGGGTCGCGGATAGCGCCGCCAAGACAGGTTGCCGCACCGCCGAATGGCTCGATTTCTGTGGGGTGATTGTGAGTTTCGTTCTTG
>CAMDZU010000280.1 GCA_945910715.1 uncultured Clostridia bacterium | reverse complement strand
TTTGTGCACGTCTTGCTTGCATCTTTTCCGTCATCTTGCACAAATTTCGCTTGACAGGCGACAGCCTGCCTGCACCCAATTTGCACAATCTGACGAAAAATCTAACTTCGCAATCCGCACGCAATCTTTATGCGGTATTGCCTATATAATAAACAATCATGGGGGCGACAGTATGAGCAGAAAAAAGCGAAAAAACGTAACAAGCCGCAAAATTTATGCTTATCTGATCATCATGAGCGGTTTGCCGCTCCTTATAAATATTGTGCTCTTTTTCCTTGCTTCGGACTATTTTAAATTCTTTGGCACGGAGCAAAAGGTTATGATAAATTATATCGGTATGGCCATTTCAGCGGCAATGCTGCTTGGCAATATTGTGCTGATATGGTTTCTCACCCAGAAGCTGCCCCGCTCCATAAACGCTTTGCTTGGCAAATTCAGCGAAATTTTCACAAAAGAGGAGATGGACGCTCTCCGCAAAATTTCACGGGACGACGCCGAGCTGCTTAAAAATACGCTGGAATATTTCAGCAGCAAGTCCACCGACGACGCCGCAAGCGCCGAAAAGGTAACCGCACAGGCTGAGGCGTCAATGAGCAACAGCAACGATATTTTCATCATGTACCGTGAGGAAACAAACACCTTCCTTTTCTATTTCCCCGAATACTGGAAGAAAACCTACGGCACAATTGAGATAAAGCCAAACGACAAGCTGGAGAATTATGTTGTTGACGAAAATCTGCCTATTCTCCGCAACTCCCTTCTCATGGTGAAAAGCAAGCCCGACCGACGTTTCAGCATTGCGGTCCGTATGAAAATAAACCATCATAACACAATCCTTGTGAATATCCGCTGCAGCTCAATTGCGGGCGAAAACGGCAAAATCATTATTATGGGCACAATTATCGACGCTGAAATCAAGCGCCGCCTTGAAGCGGAAATAAGCGAAAAATACAATATGTACAAGTTCGTGCTTGCCACAGTGCCCGACATTGTATATGAGGTTTACGTTCCGACGGGAAAGTTCACTCTGCTTAATCCCGAAGCCTGGTACGAGCTGTTTGACGTCAATGTTGACAGCGGAAACTTCGAGGAGTCAAGACGTCCCTTCTGGACAAAAATCCACCCCGATTACCGTGAAGCCTTCCTTGACCGATTTATGAGCTATGACCACATTCTGATGCTCCCCGACAAAAGCCTTACCTTTGAGTACCGTGTAATGAACAGAAACGGCGACTGGATATGGGTTGAACATTCGGTAAAGGTGGTAAGCCAGCTTGAAAGCGGAAAGCCTCTTACTGTTATCGGCAGAATATGCAACATAAACGACCGCAAGCGCCGTGAACTGAAGCGTATGTACCAGTCCGACCACGACGCTCTTACGGGAACATATCTCCGCTCTGCAATCCGCAGAAAATTTGACACCCTTACGGCGGACAACAATCGCCCCGTTATAATCAACGTTGACATCAGGGATTTCGGCATGATCAACGAGCAGTACGGCACGGAAATAGGCGACCTTGTGCTTCGCAAGGTGGCGGAAATTATGTGGAGCTGTCAGAGGGGCAAAAGCTCCGTTGCCCGTGTAAGCGGCGACAACTTCATTTATCTTATCGACAACGGCAGCAATGTTACCGCCGAATATATCGAAAAAATATGCAATAACATAACCGCAAGCTTCGGCGAGCCTATGCACATCAAAAACCGTACGGTAAACGTTGCGATAGCAATAGGCGTAGCCTTCTGCGGAGATGACGGACTGACCTTTGACGAGGTTTACACCTGCTCTGAGGCTGCGGCAAGATACTCCGCACAGCGCGGCGACAACAGGTTCACCTTCTACACAAACGATATGGCGGAGTTTAAGCAGGCTCCTCCTCCAACGGACGATGACAGCGGTGAAAGCGACAGCCTTATGACCTATCTGAACGACGCTGCACACTAAGGGAGCGCTCGCCTGCTGTTCCGCAGGGTCTTTGCATTGACTCTTTATGCATTACACTATACCGAATTTTTCATACCTTCAAATAAATAATCCGCAAACCGTGTAAGCGGTCTGCGGATTATGTTTTTATACGATTGATTAAGCAGCCCGATTTACCGCTCCTCACCCTTCCACAGCCTGATATAAACAGGCAGGTAGCCGCAGAAGGACATTATCATCATTCCTGCGCACACCAGAATGAGTATTGTCACCCACATCTGCGGCATTGCAGGGAACATCATCAGCACAATCATTATAACGAACAGAGAGAAAGTGCAGACCTTGCCGCACCATTCGGCGCCGTTCAGCTTTCTGCCCTTCTTTTTCAGCATTATCAGCCCGAAAACCGCCATAAAGCCCTCTTTCGCAATGTAAATCCCCACCATAAGCCACATCAGGGGATAGCGTATCACAAAGCAGACTATCAGCGCAAGCTGGGTAAGCTTGTCCGCAAGGGGGTCAATAAACTTTCCGAGCTCGGTAATCTGATTGAATTTCCTTGCAATAAAGCCGTCGAAAAAGTCGGTTATTCCGCTTAAAGCCACCAGTCCTGCCGCAAGGTAATAATGCCACGGCTCGGCTGCTGTAAGGTAAACGTACATAAAAGCAGGAATGAGCAGAATACGGAAATAGCCAAGTATATTGGGAATTGTAAGAGCAGGGTGCTTTATTGCGGTGTTTGATAGATTATTTTGTTTATTCATTTGCTCACTCCTTTTCATTCAGAATATCCCATAAATATAAACTCACCGTAAACTGCTGCAGCGGGCTTATGGCTGCCTGAATTGCATTTACGGCAATGATTTCAATATAAAGAAAGGCTATGTCACAACAAACAGTTGATAAATAGCCATTTTTATAGGGGAGTAT
>CAMDZU010000279.1 GCA_945910715.1 uncultured Clostridia bacterium | reverse complement strand
GAGGGCGATACCTTTATAATGATGAGCGACGGCTGTATTCACGCAGGAGTGGGAATGGCGCTTAATTACGGCTGGCAGAGGGACAATATCATTGACTTTATGGAAACAATGTACAATCCCGAGTACACCGCAAAGGCGCTGACTACCATTCTCCTTGACGAATGCAACAGACTGTACGGAGATAAGCCCGGGGACGATACCACCGTATGCACAATAAAAATACGTCCCAGACAGTCGGTAAACCTTATGATAGGTCCTCCAGCAAATCCAAAGGACGTAACAAAGATGATGTCGCTGTTTTTCTCAAAGCAGGGCAAGCACATTGTCTGCGGCGGTACAACCTCTACTCTTGCCGCCGAATTTCTCGGCAAGGAGGTAATTCCAAGCCTGAAATACCTTGACCCCGAAATTCCGCCTACTGCCGAAATTGACGGTGTTGACCTTGTTACGGAGGGCGTAATCACAATAAACAAGGTGCTTACCTATGCACAAAGCTACCTTACGGACAATGAGTGCTTCAACGAATGGTCGGTAAAGCAGGATGGTGCGTCACAGATTTCCCGTATTCTTTTCGAGGAAGCAACAGACATAAATTTCTACGTCGGAAGAGCGGTAAACCCCGCCCATCAAAACCCGAATCTGCCTATAAATTTCAGCATCAAAATGCGCCTTGTAGAGGAGCTTTCGGAGTGCCTGAAGAAAATGGGCAAGCAGATTAAAGTAAGCTATTTTTAATTGAAATTGAGGAGAATTTATGAGAAAGTTTGACACTAAGGTACAGTATCTGAAGTACAAGGTCCTGCGTGAGGTTGCACGCTGCGCATACGATGATAAAACCATTTTCCACTTCAACGATATTGCCAAGGTTATTATCAAGGGAAACGAAGCCACAATGCGCTGCTGTATTTACAAGGAACGTGCAATTGTGGGCGAGCGTATCAAGCTTGCTATGGGCGGCGGCGAGGATTACCCCAACACAATCGAAGTAATCGACATTGCCTGCGACGAATGTCCCAAGTCGGGCTACACCGTAACCGAGTCCTGCCGAGGCTGTCTTGCTCACCGCTGCGAGGACGTGTGCAAGCGCGGCGCAATTTACTTTGACGAGCATCAGAAAGCCCATATCGACAAGGAAAAGTGCGTTGAATGCGGTCAGTGCGCTAAGGTATGCCCCTACTTTGCAATTATCAACCGCAAGCGTCCCTGTGAAAGCGCCTGCAAAATCAAGGCAATTTCAATGGCAGAGGGCGGCGAAGCGAAAATCGACTACTCAAAGTGCATTTCCTGCGGCGCCTGCGTTTATCAGTGTCCATGGGGCGCAATTGTGGACAAGTCATATATTATGGACATTATTGATATGCTTAAAAAGAGCGAAAACGGTAAAAATTACAAGGTTCACGCCGTTGTTGCTCCCTCAATTGCCAGCCAGTTCAGCTATGCAAAGCTGGGACAGGTTATTTCCGCTATCAAGGAGCTTGGCTTCTTCTCAGTAATCGAAGCCGCTCTCGGTGCTGATATGGTTGCCTACAAGGAAGCGCAGGAGCTTGCGGAAAAGGGCTTTTTAACCAGCTCCTGCTGTCCTGCTTTCGTAAAATATATCGAAACCCAGTTCCCAATGCTTAAGGACAAGATTTCCCACAATTACTCTCCGATGGCTGAAATTGCAAAGTACATAAAGGAAACCGACCCCACTGCAAAGGTTGTGTTTATCGGTCCGTGTACGGCGAAAAAGGCTGAATTCCAGCGTGAAAAGGTGAAGCCCTTCGTTGACAGCGTAATGACTTTTGAGGAATTGCAGGCATTGTTCGACAGCCGTGACTTCAAGGTTGAGGAATTAGGAGAGGACATTCTGGACAACGCTTCATATTTCGGACGGATTTTCGCAAGAAGCGGCGGTCTTGCAGACGCAGTTGCAGAAGCCTTAAAGGAACAGGGCAACACCAA
Source organism: uncultured Clostridia bacterium (assembly GCA_945910715.1). Lineage (GTDB taxonomy): Bacteria > Bacillota > Clostridia > Oscillospirales > Ruminococcaceae > Ruminiclostridium_E. The sequence continues at coordinate 918 of CAMDZU010000279.1, read as the reverse complement.
ATTTAAGCTTAACGCAATTTCCTGCGACGGTATTGAGGCCTGCAAAATGGCACTTCTTAAGGCAAGCAAGGGCGTGCTTCCCAACAACTTCATCGAGGGAATGGCTTGTATAGGCGGCTGTATCGGCGGCGCAGGCTGTCTTACCCACGGAGAAAAGAACAAGGCGGAGGTTGACAAGTACGGCAGAGAGGCGCTTGAAAAGACCATTGAAGGCGCAATCAGCGTGGTAACCTCAAACAAATAAATGCAATAAAAAAATCCCCATAGCTCAAAGGAGTTATGGGGATTATTCTATACTAATAACCGATTGTTCTATGGATAAAGACGGCTGTTAGAATACGCCCAATCAAGGAAAACGACCGCAGGCAAGCTGGCGCCTGTCAAGGTCTTTTGACGTAGAGTGAACGTATTATAGCTGTTGTATTTATCCATAGGTTAATTGGTTATTAGTATTATTATTCAGCTGTTCAATAACGTCAATAACCTTATCAAGAGAGCCTGCCTCGCAATGGATTTTAGCCTTAAGCTCAGGGGGAATATCAATCAGATCCTTGATAAAAATCGCCTTTATTCCCGCCGCCAGAGCGGATTTAATGCCGTTTGCGCTGTCCTCTATCACAAGGCAGTCATCAACCCTTTCTCCTGAAAGCTGAGCTGCCTTTATAAACGGCTCGGGGTGGGGCTTGCCCTGTGAAACGTCGTTTCCGCCCACAATGCCGTCAAAGCAGCTAAGAATTTCCGCTTTTTCAAGGATATGCTCCGCCATATCGTGTGCGGAGGAGGTGGCGATAATTTTCTTTATGCCTTTTTCTTCAAGGTATCTGTTCAATTCGTGAAAGCCCTTTTTCAGCGGCACTCCCTTCTCATCATAATAAGCGTAAACCCAGTCCAGCGTTTCGGGAACAACCGCCCCAAGGT
>CAMDZU010000278.1 GCA_945910715.1 uncultured Clostridia bacterium | reverse complement strand
CTTTGATGCCAGCTTGTCATATACCGTCACAATCACCGATACAAGAGAGATAATCCCCCAGTAAATCAGCAACGCTGTAATTATACCCTCCGTCATTTCACACCTCTTTTAATCAGGCTGTAAATCGCACGGAATTCGCTTGGAATAATGCAGTATTTTTTGTTGCCAAGCTCAACGGCGCTGCGGAGGCTTTCAATGTCGATCCAGAATATATCGTCAATTTCGCTCCGGTCGCATTTCAGCGTATCAAGAGGCACGCTGCTGTCTAAGAGATAAACCACGTTGTATTCACGGTTGAACAAGGTATCATCCTTGTTGATAACGGTCTGCTGCATAAAGCAGTGGAGATCGTCGGCGGTAGCCTCAAGCCCGATTTCCTCCTTAAGCTCACGGACAGCCGCTTCGGTAAAGGTTTCTCCTGCGTCAACGTGTCCCGTGCAGCTTGCGTCAATGCAGCCGGGGAAGCTGTCCTTGCTCATTGCACGGCGCTGCATAAGCACCTTTTCGCCCCGTATTACCCATATATGCACCGACCTGTGCCATGCGCCTGTGCGGTGAGCCTCCTCCCTTGAAACAAGCCTGCCTGTAGGGCTTCCAAGCTCGTCCATTTCGTCAAACAGCTCCATTTCCTTTTTTAAGCACACAAGCTGCACCTTGCCGTCCGTCCGCCTTGCGGTTTCCTTAAAGCCAAGCTTTGAGTAAAAATCAAGGCAATGCTTGTTTTCCGCAGGAATATCAAGGTCGTAGCTCCTGCAAGGGTATTGCTTAACGAAAAGCTCCAGCGCCTTTGTGCCGATATTTTTTCGCTGATATTCGGGGAGAATTGCAAGGGTTCCTATGTAAATTGAATTATTGTTCCGAAAGGCGGTCAGCACGCCCGCAACCGAATCATCAACGCAAATCAGCTTTACAATGCCGTTTTTCATGCTGTCAACAAAGCTTTGTGCGCTCCGGCCGTAGCAGGGACTTTCCCCGAACTTTTCATAATCGGCACGGAATGCGTCGTTGCAGATATGCATCATTATTCCGGTATCGGCAAAATCGGCAGTTTTAAGCTCAACTTTCATTTTACTCTCCGTTTTTCGACAATAATATTATACAAAACGTAAAATATTATCTGCTGTTTTTGTTCATATTCCGAGAAAATATGAACATTTTCTTATGTTATATCCTTTAAACTGATTATATCATTTTTCTCAAAATAATTCAACATTTTTTATAAAATTTGAGGAATATTTATTTTATTGACAAAGATATTAACGTATGATAAAATGTTTTCAACGATATTTTAAAATTAAGGAGTCATGACATGAGCATAAAAAAAATAGCCTCCCTGATAACCGCACTGGCTATTGCGGCAACGATTACAGCCTGCGGAAACAATCAGACTGCCTCGCAGCAGACAACTGCCGCAACCACCGCTTCCGCTGAAACAACAGTGGGAGAAACAACTTCAGCCGAGGAAACAACGGAAGCGACAACCGCAGAAACAACCACAGAGGAAACCACAGCAGATACAACCGCCGAAGAAACCACAGCTGAAACTGCTGCTTCTTCTGAGGAATCCACCGCCGAAACAACGGCTGAAACCACAGCCGAAACCACAACTGCAACCACAACCACAGAGGCTACAACCACAGCCGAAACCACAACCACAACAGCAGCCACAACATTACCTGTCAGCACTGCAAGCTATCCTCTTTCCAACCCCAACGCAGACGAAATCACCCAGAAGGTTTATGACTACATCTGCGAGAATTACGGCAAGACTATGCTTTCCTGCCAGCAGGAATCCACATGGATGGGCTCTCCCGACTATGAGGTTGACTACATAGAGGAAACCACGGGAAAGCTTCCCGCTATGAGAGGACTTGACTTTATGAACGCAGACTTTGACGGAGTTGTAAAGCGCTCAAAGGAATGGTGGGACAAGGGCGGAATTGTTACTATCTGCTGGCATACAGGAGTAAACGGCAAGGGCTATCAGGAAAGCCTTAACGACGACCCCGACTTTGAAAAGCTGCTCACAAAGGGCACCGACGAATACAACGCAATGATTGCCAACTGGGACAAGGCGGCAAAGGCGCTTACCGAGCTTCGTGACGCAGGAGTACCCGTTTTATGGCGTCCTTTCCACGAATTTGACGGACAGTGGTTCTGGTGGGGCAAGGGCGGCAGCGAAAACTTCATCAAGCTTTGGCGAATGATGTACGACTATTTCACCGACGAATACAACCTTACCAATCTTATCTGGGTGCTTGGCTATTCGGATTACGTCAAGGACGGCTGGTATGTGGGGGACGAATACTGCGACATTATCGGCTCGGATTCCTACAAGAACAACACAAATCTCAGAGCGTGGAGAATCTTTGACAAGCTGGACAAGTCGGGCAAGCCGAGAGCATTCCACGAATGCGGAAACGTTCCTCCCGTATCCGACTTTGAAAAGGACGGCTGTATCTGGTCGTGGTTTATGGTATGGCATACCGATTACATCAAGAATAACGACGCCGCAAATCTGAAAAATGTTTACAACAGCGACCTTGTAATAACTCTTGACGAGCTGCCTGCGTTTAAGTAATTAGGTTAGTTTTCTCATATAGGGTTAATATCCTTATGTAAAATATCCTGTTTTCATTGTCAAATAATACAAAAACAAATGACGTTCTTGATGACATTCTTTTATTTACAAAAGCAAGCGGCTATGTTATACTTATAATGTAACACAGAACGAAAGGATAAATTATGAAGGACATCACACTTGTAATAATGGCGGCGGGAATCGGCTCTCGTTACGGCGAGAAAATAAAGCAGCTTGAGCCTGTAGGTCCAAACGGCGAGCTGCTTATGGATTATTCCATTTACGACGCAATGAAGGCAGGCT
>CAMDZU010000277.1 GCA_945910715.1 uncultured Clostridia bacterium | reverse complement strand
AGCGTATCGAGATAGCCACCGTGCTTGCAAGAAAAAATGCCGAGATGATAGTGTTCGATGAGCCTGAGGCAGGCATCGACCTGTGGAGCTTTTCAAGCCTTATCACCGCCTTTGAGCGCTTAAAGAGCGAGGGCAGCCGTTCTCTGCTTGTAATTTCCCATCAGGAGAGAATTATGGAGATAGCCGACCACATCGTCGTTATCGCTGACGGAAAGGTAACGGCTCAGGGCAATCGTGAGGACATTCTCCCTCAGCTCCTCACAGGCGAAAATTCATCTAAATGTCCTTTGGGCAGAACAAGAAAAGAGGAATGTTAAGCTATGAATGATATAACAGGACAGCTCCTTAAAATAGTATCCGACTGGGACGGCAAAAGCTTCAAGGGCGCATACAACATAAGAGAGGACAGCGGCTGCGCAGGCAGGCAGTCCTCGGAAAATATCAAGATAGAGCCCAAGACCGATAACCCCGGCATCAACATAAAGATAAGCGCAAAGGCTCAGAAAGAGACCGTTTATATCCCCGCCTGCATCACCAAGGGCGGCGTTGATGACCTTGTATATAATGACTTCATCGTTGAGGACGGTGCTGATGTCATAATCGTGGCAGGCTGCGGCGTTCACAGCGATAATGACGAGGAATCGAGACATAACGGAATCCACCGCTTCTTTATCGGCAAGAACGCCAAGGTGCTGTATAAGGAAAAGCACATCGCCACAGGCAAGGGCACCGGTCCCAAGCGTATCGACCCCGTTACCGACGTAACAATGGGCGAAAATTCCTATATGGAAATGGACACGATGCAGATAGGCGGCGTTACAAGCACAAGCCGCTCCACCACAGCCCGTCTCGGCGCAGGCGCAAAGCTTGTGATAAGAGAACGCCTCCTCACCGACAACAACGAGACCGCCAAGTCCGTTTTCGATGTATCTCTTGACGGTGACGACAGCGGCGTTGACCTTGTTTCACGCTCCGTTGCAAAGGGACATTCTTTCCAGGAGTATAAATCTGTCATAAACGGCAACTGCCGCTGCACGGGTCATTCCGAGTGTGACGCCATACTTGCGGACAGCGGAAGAGTGAACGCAGCTCCCGCACTGAACGCCGCAAGCCTTGACGCTTCACTTATCCACGAAGCGGCTATAGGCAAGATAGCAGGCGAGCAGATAATCAAGCTCCGTACTCTCGGACTTACCGAGGAAGAGGCTGAGAGAAAGATAATCGACGGATTTTTGAAGTAATACAGCAAAACGGTGTTCCCTGAAATTTCAGGGAACACCGTTCAGACTGTCGAAAAAAATATTGACCTTGTGCAAGTTGGACAAAAAGCTCGGAGGAGTTGCTTTGTCCAAAACGTTCCACCGGAACGTTTTGGAGGGTCAATTTGTTCGGGTATGTTAAAAGGGGAGGCGGTCTTGTACGCCTCCCCTCGAAATGCTTTCGCATTTCTCACCCCTTGCTCCGTTCTTTTGAAATAAAGGGGGATTTCGCCCTCTGCGGAGGGCGACGAGGGGCTCCACCCCTCGACCCCGCCACCTTTGAAAAGGTGGACGAAACTTTTACTGTTGAGTTTATTTGTGCAACTTTTTTCGTTATGCTGCTTTTTCTACAAGCTGAGCGGTGCTCCCTGAGATTTCAGAAAGCACCGTTTTTATTACCTGACCCTGTTCAGAAGCGTAAGCTTTCCGCTCCTTACCGCTTCCGCATAATCCTTGTATGACTTAAAAGGAGTTTCGCTCACCACTCCCCCGCCGTACCACCGGTCGGTGGTGTTGTGAGCGTCAGAACCCGCCGTCACAGGCAGGTCATACCACCGTGCAAACTCCGCAGCACGGTCATTGAACGGGGTGTCAAGGGGGTGAGAGGCATTTATTATCTCTATCGCATCAACAAAATGAGGACAATGGGTAGTTGACCTGATGTACGGATAATCCCTGAACGGGTGCGCCTGAACCGCAAATGCACCCTCGGAACGGGCAAGCTCCAGAAACTGCGTCAGCCCCATATCAAGGATATAGTCGTGGTCAAGGAGCCACTGCTTGTCAAGCCCGTAGATAAGAAAATCCGAACCGCCGTTGCCGTATTCAATGCCGAAAAACACGTCAAGTCCTATTTCTTTTCCACGCTTCAAGGCATTCTCATAGCCTGCGCAGTAAAGCTCTATCCTCTCGTCCCAAGGCAGGTCACGGGGAACTGCGCTGTTGCCGTTGAAAAAATGGTCAGTGATGAAAATGCCGTCATAGCCCTCCGCCTTGTACTTGTCCGCCATATCCGCAGCGGAGGAATTTGCACAGGCGCTTGCTTCCATTGTGTGCATATGAGTTTCGTACTTGTACATTATTTATCCTCTCCCTTGTGCATAATGCGGTGCTCCTTTTCAAGCTCGTCCATAAGCTCGGAAAGGGTCATTTTCTGATTGACAGAGGTGACAGCCGCCTTAAGAGGTATGCCGCCAAGACCGTTTGCACGCATATCATCAACGGTCCTGCTCAGCTTTTTCCCGTCCATACAGGAAAATATCACGCACTGTCTCGGGTCGGAAGCAGATTTATCAGCCTTTGCCGAAAATCCCGCAAAGCCTGCAAGAAATCCCACCTGCTCCGCCGCACTTTCGGGCGGGAGAACGGAAAGCTCCGTTTTCATACGCTCTGCCACAGCCTTGAATTTATCCGTTGTCTCATCATCAAAGCCATATATAAGAAGCTGCTGTTTAGGTGCGTTCATTACCCTTGACTTCATAGCCATACCTCGCTTTTTCCTTTATTTTCCGTCACTTCCGCTTCGTAACCGATGTAACCGAAGTGTAACTATTTGTAGCCTGTTTGTTACTGTATTATAGCACATTTTTTATTGACATTGCAGTCTGTAAATGTTAAAATTTATGGT
>CAMDZU010000276.1 GCA_945910715.1 uncultured Clostridia bacterium | reverse complement strand
ACTGTGAAAGTTCCTTCGGCCATGTGCGCTTGCCGTCCAGAATATCGCCGTAGCGCTGTACAAGAATATGTCCGTTTGCAAGCATATTGTTCAGCTCGCCCACGCTTTTTGCGTATTCGATAGGCTGGTTAAAGGGCACGCTGAAATTGTGGGAGCAGAGAATAGCAAGGTTGGTGTTGTCCGATTTGTATTCCTTGTAGCTGTGTCCGTTTACAACCGCAAGGTCGTTGTCGTAATTCTCCTGACTTACAAAGCCGCCCGGATTCTGACAGAAGGTGCGCACCTTGTTGCGGAAGGGCTGAGGATAGCCGATAAGCTTTGATTCGTAAAGAACCTTGTTTACCTCCTCCATAATCTCGTTTCTTACTTCAACACGGACGCCTACGTCAACGGTGCCGGGCTGATGCTCGATATGGTGGATTTCGCAGTTCTTTTCAAGCCATTCTGCGCCCTTTCTTCCTGCGGCAACAATAATGTGCTCGCCGTAAATTGTCTGCTCGTTGTCGCCGCTGCCTGCCTTTGCAACGGTTACGCCTTTGCAGATATTGTCGTTTACAATAAGGTCCTTGCAGTCGTAGCCCAGCATAAGCTCAACCCCGTTGTCACGGAGATAATTTTCAATGCGGAGATAAAGCTGCTGCGCCATTTCCGTGCCGAGATGACGTATTGGGCAGTCAACCAGCTTCAAGCCCGACTGAATAGCCTTTCTGCGTATTTCCTTTTTCTTTTCGTCCTGTCCAAGTCCCTCAACGTGCGGGTCTGCGCCGAATTCAAGGTAAATCCCGTCGGTGTAGTTGATAAGCTCCTGAGCGTAATCCTCGCCGATAAGCTCTGGAAGATTTCCGCCTACCTCGTAGCTTAAAGACAGCTTTCCGTCGGAAAAGGCTCCTGCTCCCGAAAAGCCGCTTGTAATCATACAGTTTGGCTTGCAGTTCATACACTTTTTGGTTTTTATTTTAGGACAGCTTCTTTTCTCAACGGAGTTGCCCTTTTCGATGATGATGATTTTCTTCCTGCTGTTGTTTTTGAGCAGCTCAACAGCGGTGAAAATTCCTGCAGGGCCTGCTCCCACAATAATTATATCGTATTTTGACATTGACCGAAACTCCTTTCATGCCGTACAAATCCAACATACATCATAACATTAAATAAAGGCTTTGTCAACTTTATATTGTGAAGATAATTACCAAATAAAAGGTACTTGCAAAAAAAATCAATATGATGTATAATATAGTAATATAGATATAACCCCCTATGGAAAAGGAACAGCTAATGAAAAAAACAGAAAATATTATACAGATGCCTGCGCTTACTCTGCGTGGATTGGTTATATTCCCGGGAATGATTCTTCATTTCGACGTGGGAAGAACAAGGTCAATAAATGCGCTGAAAGCGGCTGTTGAGGGCGGCAGAGAAATTTTCCTTGTTGCTCAGAAGGACGCTTCGGTGTCAGACCCCGATATAAACGATATTTACACAACAGGCGTTGTTGCGGAGATAAGACAGATTCTCAAAACCCCCGACGGTACAACAAGGGTGCTTGTGGAGGGACTTTACAAGGCTAAATTCGAGGGAATAGTGCAGAACGAGGATTATTTTCTCTTTCAGATTTCCGAGATTACGGAAAAGCGCTCCGACAGAATTAGCCAGAGCGAGCAGGACGCACTTTGCAGAATGCTTACGGGTGTTTTCGGGGAGTACAGCAGCCTTGCGCCCAAAATGGCGCCCGAGCTGGTTGAAAGCATTATGTCCGAAAAGGATATATACAGACTGTTCGACCAGATTGTGTTCAACGTATTCCTGAAGGTTGAGGACAAGCAGCGGCTTCTTGAAATAAACGGCATAAAAAAGCGTGCCGAGGAGCTTATGTCCGTCCTTGCCAACGAAACAAAGATAATGCAGCTTGAAGTGCAGATTCACGATCAGGTAAGGGAATCCCTTGACAAGAATCAGCGTGATTACTACCTCCGTGAGCAGATGAGAGTAATTTCAAGACAACTCGGCAACGAGGACGACCCTCAGGAAGAAGCCTACGAATATATGGATAAAATCGATGCTATCGGCTTTGACGAGGACACCTCGGAAAAGCTGTTCAGAGAGGCGGAAAAGCTGCTTAAGGTTTCTCCCTCGTCCCAGGAATACGGAGTTATCCGCACTTATCTTGATTCAATCCTTGAAATGCCATGGAACATTTACACAAAGGACAAAACCGACCTTAAAAAGGCGCAGAAGCAGCTTGACAAGGATCATTATGGACTTAAAAAGGTAAAGGAGCGTATCCTTGAAACAATTGCTGTCCGTGCTCTTAACCCCGATATAAAGGGACAGATAATCTGTCTTGCAGGCCCTCCCGGAGTGGGCAAGACATCTGTGGGCAAGTCCATTGCCGCTTCGCTGGGCAGAAAGTATGCCCGTATTTCCCTTGGCGGTCTGCACGACGAGGCTGAAATAAGAGGCCACAGAAAGACCTACATAGGCGCAATGCCGGGACGAATCGTCAATGCCTTAAAGCAGGCCAAATCAATGAATCCCCTTATTCTCCTTGACGAAATAGACAAAATGGGCAGCGACTACAAGGGCGACCCAAGTGCGGCAATGCTTGAAGTCCTTGACCCCGAGCAGAACACCACCTTTACCGACAACTATTTTGAAATTCCCATTGATTTAAGCAAGGTGCTGTTTATCACCACCGCAAACAATACGGACACCATTCCTGCACCCCTCCTTGACCGAATGGAAATAATCGAGCTTGGCAGCTATACCCGTGAGGAAAAGTTCAATATTGCCAAAAAGCACCTTATTCCCAAGCAGCTGAAAAAGCACGGCGAGGCGGCTTCAAGTGTAAAAATTGCCGACGGCGCACTTTACGGAATTATCGACAATTACACAAGA
>CAMDZU010000275.1 GCA_945910715.1 uncultured Clostridia bacterium | reverse complement strand
AAATACTCCCCCACAATGTGAGGGAGCAAATTGTTTCATTAGTTAAATTACATTAGCAAGCACGAGTAACCTTACCTGAACGTAAGCATCTTGTGCAAACATTAACTCTGCACGGAGTACCGTTTACTACTGCCTTAACCTTCTGAACATTTGGCTTAAAGGTTCTGTTTGTACGTCTGTGTGAGTGAGAAACCTTAATACCGAAAGTGACACCCTTGCCGCAGATTTCGCATTTTGCCATTGGTGAGCACCTCCTTCTTACATAATGATTTAAGATACTATAATATTTTAACAGATATTGCGGCAAATTGCAAGTGTTTTTTTAAATATTTTTTTCATTATTTCATATTTATACAATTTGCACAATAAAACCGGATTATAGCCGCCATTTTAGGCTATCCCTATAATTATTGTATATTCCAATACTGCTCTTTTTCGTGCTTGCTGGGTCTTGACATAAGCTGCTTAACGCAGTCCAGCGGATCAACTCCCTCGTAGCACACCTTATAAAGCTGCTCGATAATGGGTACTGCAACGCCAAGCTCCCTTGCGATTTTGTACGCAATGTTGACGCAGCCGTAACCCTCAACAGTGCCCACCTTTTTTACAGCCTCCTCGGCAGTTGCGCCGCCGCCGATAAGCATACCTGCACGGTGGTTTCTGGAGTGAGTGGAGGTGCAGGTAACGATAAGGTCCCCTACTCCCGCAAGTCCCGTAAAGGTTTCCCACTTTGCACCAAGCTGAACGCCGAGCCTTGTTATTTCCGTAAGCCCTCTTGTCATAATTGCCGCAAGGGTGTTGTCCCCAAGTCCCATTCCCTCAACAATGCCGCAGCAAAGGGCGATAGGGTTTTTCAGCGCCGCTCCAAGCTCACAGCCGGGAACATCGTCATTGACATAAATGCGGAAATGCTGATTTTGCAGTGTTTCCTGCAAATACTCCGCATACCGGGGCTGGTCGCTTGCCATTACAACGGTGGTAGGCATATTTCTGCCCACTTCCTCTGCGTGGCAGGGTCCTGCCATTACCACAACGGGATTGTGGGGAAATTCCTCTTTAAGCACCTGCGAAAGACGCTTGTTTGTGCCTTCCTCAAAGCCCTTGCCTACGTTGAGTATTACCGCATTTTCGGGAACATAATCCTTTACATTTTTTGCAGCCTCACGGACAAACCTTGACGGAATTGCAAACACCACAATTTCCGCATTGCTGATTATACTTTTGTCCGTGTCAAATCTGATGGACGGGGGAACAATTACCCCCGGAAGAAGCTTTTTGTGCTCTCCGTCACGCTGAATAGCGTCAATTTCCTCTCGGTATTTTGTCCATGCGCTGACCTCGTGACCGTGCTTGTCGAACAAAACTGCAAGCGCCGTACCGAAGCCGCAGCCCAGAATTGTTATCCTTGCCATAAATCACGCTTTCTGACCGAGCTTTTTCTCGGTGCCTTCACGAAGCCGCTTGATGTTTCCTCTGTGCATAAATACAATAAGGAACGCAATCACAGCGGCGCATAATGCGTCTATAATTCCGTTGGGGTCGTTGTAGATAAATCCGAAAATAAGTACGGTAATGGGATAAAGTATCGCCGCAATTATTGAGCCGAGAGAAACATATCTTGAAATAAGTACGATAACCGCAAAAATGCCAAGGAGAATAAGCGCAGGCGGCCACTCAATTGCAAACAGAATTGAAACGGTAACCAGTACGCCCTTGCCGCCCTTGAAGTGGTAATAGAGAGGGAAAATGTGACCGAGAATACCGAAAATACCTGCAATGTACAATATCCACGAGTAATCGGCAGCTTCCATTCCAAGGACCATCATAAGCACACGCACCGCCACAACGGAAAGCACGCCCTTTGCAACGTCCCCCAGCAGTACAAACAGCGCCGCAACCTTGCCCTGGGTCCTCAGCGTATTTGTAAGTCCTGCATTGCCGCTGCCAAGCTCTCTGATGTCCTTTCCCGTCTTGATTCTGGTAACGATAATCGCAGAGTTTATGCTGCAAAGCAGATATGGCACAATTACCGCCGCCGCAATGCAAAGAACAATATTCAGCATTATTCGCCACGCTCCCTTATTACAATTTTTATGGGCGTTCCGTTAAGCCCGAAGGATTCTCTTATCTGATTTTCAATGTAACGCTGATATGAGTAGTGGAAAAGCTCCTTGTTGTTGCAGAAAATGACAAACTCCGGGGGCTTTGTGCCTGCCTGGGTCATATAGTACAGCTTAAGGCGCTTGCCCTTGTCAGAGGGCGGCTGCACCCTCGCCGTGGCATAGCTTAACAAATCGTTCAGCATACCTGTGGTAATTCGCCTTGCGTTCTGCTCACGGGTGTATCTTATCTGCTCGAAAAGCTTGTCTATACGCTGTCCTGTAAGGGCGGAAATAAACACCATGGGAGCGTAGGACATAAAGGAGAAATCAATTTCAAGCTTCTTTCTGAACTCTTCCATTGTCTTTCCGTCTTTTTCAATGCTGTCCCACTTGTTTATGGCAATAACGCTTGCCTTGCCCTGCTCGTGAGCATAGCCTGCAACCTTGCTGTCCTGCTCCGTAAAGCCCTCGTTGGCGTCAATCATAATTACGCATACGTCAGCCCTGTCGATTGCCATATAAGCACGGAGAACGCTGTAACGCTCAATCTGCTCCGTTACCTTTGATTTGCGGCGGATTCCTGCCGTGTCGATAAGCACATACTTTTCTCCGTCACGCTCAACTATTGTGTCGATTGCGTCACGGGTGGTTCCTGCAATATCCGAAACGATAACACGTTCTTCTCCTGCAATTCGGTTGATAAGGGAGGATTTTCCTGCGTTAGGCTTGCCGATAACCGCAATTTTTGTGTAATCGTCGCTGTAATCGTCCTCGTCCGTTTCGGGCATAAACCT
>CAMDZU010000274.1 GCA_945910715.1 uncultured Clostridia bacterium | reverse complement strand
GGAGGAAGCATGATGGCTGGTATCGTGATCGATGAAAGCCGCTGCGTTGGCTGCTACACCTGCGTTCTTTCCTGCCCCTACGGCTGTATCGGTGCAAACGAAAACAGCAAGGTAATCAAGAAATGCGACCTCTGCATTTCAACCTCGGACGGCGAGCCTGCCTGCGTAAAGGGCTGCCCGAACAAAGCTATCGTACTGGAGGAAAGATAATGAAAAAATATGTTATTATCGGCAATTCCGCCGCAGCTATCGGTACTGTTCAGGGTATCAGAGAGGTTGACAAGGACGGAAGCATTACAATAATTTCTGACGAAAAGCACCATACATATTCAAGACCCCTTATCAGCTACTGGCTGGAGGGCAAGGTTGAAGACAAGAATATGTATTACAGAGAAAAAGACTTCTATAAGAAGAATAATGTAGAAACAAAGCTGGGAAAAAGGGTAACAAAAATAAATAATTCCTCCGTAGTACTTGACGATGGAGAAGAATTACAGTATGATAAGCTTATGGTGGCAACAGGCAGCAAGCCTTTTGTCCCTCCCATGGAGGGTCTTGACAAGGTAAAGAACAAGTTTACCTTTATGACCTGGGATTCCGTAAAGGAAATCAGGAAAAAGGTAAAGAAAGACACCAAGGTGCTGATTATCGGCGCAGGTCTTATCGGTCTTAAGGCGGCTGAAGCTCTTTATCATCTTGAAGCTGACATTACGGTGGTTGACCTTGCGGACAGAATACTGCCCTCAATCCTTGACGTTAAGGCAGGACAGATAATGCAGAAATGGATCGAGGACAAGGGAACAAAGTTTATCCTTGGAACAAGCGCAGAAAAATTCGAGGAAAAGTCGGTACTGCTCAAAAACGGCGAAACCGTTGATTTTGACCTGCTTATCCTTGCGGTTGGCGTAAGACCCAACACCGAGCTTGTTGCGGAAGCAGGCGGCAAGGTAAACAGAGGCATTGTTACCGACCTTACCCAGCTTACCTCTCTCCCCAACGTTTATGCGGCAGGTGACTGCACCGAAAGCTATGATATTTCCTCCGATACCGAAAAAATTCTTGCCTTGCTCCCCAACGCCTTTATGCAGGGCGAGGTTGCAGGAAAGAATATGGCAGGCAAGGAAACATATTATCTTAACGCAATTCCAATGAACGCAATCGGCTTTTACGGACTGCACATCATTTCCGCAGGCTCCTACGACGGGGAGGAATTTGTTCAGACCGAGGGCTCAAACTACAAAAAGCTGGTGTTCAGGGACGGCACGCTCAAGGGCTATATCCTTATGGGGGACATTGCAAGAGCGGGAATTTACACCTCCCTTATCAAGGAGCAGATTCCTCTTGATACAGTGGACATGGAAGTGCTTAAGAACAAGCCTCAGATGCTTATGTTCGGCAAGGCAAGACGTGAAGAAAAGCTTGCCGGAATATACAGATGACTGGAGGGTGCGAAATGGTTATCAATGCTGAAAATATGGAATACGCCGACGTAAACGAGCTTATCAGATCAAGCGAGTCAAAATCGGTAACAGTCAAGAATACTTTGGGTCACAGATACATAGGCTGTGGTACAAGCGGAAAAACGATCACCGTTGAGGGAATCCCCGGAAACGCTCTGGGCGCTTATCTTAACGGCAGCAAAATCATAGTTAAGGGCAACGCACAGGACGCTATCGGCGACACCATGAACGACGGAGAAATTATCGTTCACGGCAACTGCGGCGACACAACAGGCTACGCAATGCGCTCGGGCAAAATCTTCATTGAGGGCAACGCAGGCTACCGTGTAGGTATTCACATGAAGGAATACAAGGACCTGTTCCCCACAATCGTTATCGGCGGCAAGGTAGGAGATTTTCTCGGCGAATATCAGGCAGGCGGTATTCTTATCGTCCTCGGCATAGGCGCAGAGGGCTGTCCCGTCGGCTCATTCTGCGCAACGGGTATGCACGGCGGAAAAATGTTCATTAGAAGCGAAACGGCTCCCTGCGGACTTCCCAAGCAGGTTATCTGCGAGGAGGCCTCCGACGCCGACAAAGCAGGCATAAAGAAATACGTTGACGAATACGTCAAGAACTTCGGCGGCAATTCCGCAGAGCTTTTAAGCAGTAAATTCTGGAAGCTTGTACCTAACACGGCAAGCCCCTATAAACAGCTTTACACACAGAACTGATAAAGACAGGGAGGCGGTTACATGAAAGGAATACTGATTGCGGCAAAAAATCAGCAGGTATGTGACAGCCTCTCCGAGCTTCTTGTTGAATTTGAGTGCAGGATTGTTACGCTGACGGACGGTATTATGGCAAGAGCCGTTGACGCCAAAATGTTTGACGTTATCATTGTGTCAACTCCCTTAAGCGACGAATTCGGACTTGACCTTGTTGCGGATTTAAAGGATAAAACGGACGCTTCCATTATTGTTCTTGCAAAGGGTGAAATTGCGGACGAGGTGCAGAAAAAGCTGAAATTCACAGGGGCTTTCGTAATAGGCAGACCCTTCAATAAGTCGGCTCTTTCACAGGCGATACGCTTCGCCTCCGTTGCAAAAGAGAATATGAGCAAGCTCAACGCTGAAAAAGAGGAGCTTTCCCAGCAGCTTAAGGACTTGAAAACAGTAAACCGTGCAAAAGCTTGTCTTATCCAGTATTTAAGGCTTACAGAGGAGCAGGCTCACCGCTACATACAAAAGCAGGCAATGGATCTGCGAAAGACTCAGCGTGAGATTGCGGAGGACATACTGAAAACCTACGTTAATCAGCCGAATTCAAATGAATAAGAGAAACCGACAAATAAATTTTGTCGGTTTAGTCCGTCGAAAAAGGTGCCACTGGCACCTTTTTCGAGAATAATGTTGCGATAGTCATTCACTTTTGGGACGCTTTTTTTCTTGAAAAAAGCGTCCCAAACCC
>CAMDZU010000273.1 GCA_945910715.1 uncultured Clostridia bacterium | reverse complement strand
TAATTATCGCTTCCGCCTTTGACCGGTCGGACATTGAGGGGGAGTCAAGGGAAGCAGGAATCAGCCTGTTTATCTCTAAACCCCTGTTTAAAACCAAGCTTTCCGCCGCCTTCAGAAAACTGCTCAAAAGCGGCGAAGGGGACAATGCCCTTGACGGCGACGACCGTGATATTTTCAAGGGAAACCGTATCCTGATTGCGGAGGACAATCAGATAAATGCGGAAATAATTACCGAAATTCTCACCATTTACGGAATTGATGTGGATTATGCGGAAAACGGCAGGATTGCCCTTGAAATGATAAGGGAAAAGCCCGAAAATTATTACGGCATGGTGCTTATGGATATACAGATGCCTGTAATGAACGGCTGCGACGCCTGCAGGGAAATAAGAAAGCTTGAGGGGGATTATTACAGGAATATTCCCATTGTGGCAATAACCGCAAACGCCTTTGCGGAGGATATTTCCGAAACCGCAGGAGCAGGAATGAACGGTCATTTATCAAAGCCTATCGACATTGACAGTCTGAAAAGCACACTGTCGAAATATCTGAAATAATTAAGCGGAATACAGTTATGAGCTGTATTCCGCTTTTGTTATTCGGTTATTTCCCCATAGTCGGCATATTCGGCAATGCTTTCGTCTGTTTCCTTTGCAATGCGCTCAAGGTCGCCGTCGTCGAAATAGTTTTTCTCACGGTACAGATTTGCGTACCACACAGCCTGTGAGCGTGTAAGCCGCTTCTGCTTAACGTCGTTGATAAGAGTGGAGATTGTCCACTCCTTTCTGTCGAATAATTCCATATTGCCTCCTTAATTTTCTGCGCCCATTGCAACAATTGCCGTTGCAAGGCTGTCGATTGTTTTGTAAATGCGGCTGAGTGCAGGGTCGGTTTTACTGTAGCTGACGGTTAATTGGGGATTGCCTGCGCCTGTTACGGACAGCACGTTTGTGCCGTCCTGCTGTCTGATGTCGTCGGGAACGGAGTACGGGTTGCTGTCGGGGGTGACTGCAATTTCCGTTCCGTTTATGTTCAGCGTCAGTTCACGTCCCGTTATGGGCGGCTCGTAGGCGGTTGCTGTGTTGCCGAGCTCGAGTTGTATTTCCACGTTTTCGGCATTTATAACCGACCCTGATTTTATCCACAGCGACCCTACAAGATAGTCCCCGTTTTTCGCAGTGAATGAAGCAGGGTATTTAGTATATCCCGAATATGTTTTATCTGCGTGATAGATTTTGAAGAATAAATTAAAACTATCAATATTATATTGCTGTGAACAATTTAATGTATATGATACGCCGCCCGAAAGATATATGGGGTTACTCTGTTTTGCAAATTCAAAAATTGTCGTATCTGCTGTTGCTGTGCCGTTTAAGCTGAATTTTCCATCATCTGAAATATCAACTGTCAATCCGTTATAGACGCCGCTGGTTCTGTTATACGGAAACGGTATCAGATTTTTCCCCGAAACAACAATTTCGCTGAACGGCACACCGCCCTGAAGTCCGTCCATTACTGCGGGATTTCCTGTTACAGTGCCGCCTTTTTCCTCGGCGGCATTGTCAAAAGGGCGGAATGAGTCCGTTCCCTCCAGCTGTACCTCTCCGCCTGCTTCGGAGAGAAGATAAACCGTGCCCTTTGTTCCCTCAAGGTAATCGCCCCTGCCTGAGGGAATGGCAAGCACGTTGTCCCCTCCTTTCGCAATGCTGTCTGTTTTCCCTGCGTAAAGCGGGGCGGCTGTGCGGTTTACAATGCGTGCGTTTGCGCCGCCCAGTTTTTCCACGGCAATCACGGTGTTTGCCGTCAGATTTACGGTCTTAATCAAATAAGACACCTCCTTTTTTATTGTAATTTCATTATAAGTCCCTTTTTCCGTGCAATACAATGCAGGATTTTATCCTTTTTCTGAATATTTCCCCATTATCTGTTAAAACTATAAGCACAAAACCATTAACAGAAAGGATTGTGTATATGAAAAAGGTTAAATTTGCAGGCGTCAGAAATGCGCTTAAGGGCAAGGGCTTTGTTATCGCACTTGTTCTCTGCCTGTCTGCCGTAGGAGTTTCAACGTACATTGCTTACAGTCAGGCTTTATCAAAAATCGGGGATTTCAGCGCCGACGTTTCCGAAAGCGACAGCGTGTATCTTTTTCCCGAGGAGGACGCACAGGTAAACGGCAAAGCGGAAGGCATTGAAAAGGACGGCGAGGAGGAAAGCCAGCAGGCGAACAATTTCGTTTTCTCCTCGGCGCCAAAATATATGCCAATTGAAAACGGCGAGGTGATTAACGAATTCAGCAACGGCGAGCTTGTCAAGTCCGAAACCCTTGGGGTATGGCGCACCCACGACGGAATTGACATTTCAGCGCCCCTTGGCACAGAGGTACACGCAATGACAATGGGCACCGTAAGCGAGGTGGTAAACGACCCGCTGTGGGGAGTATGCGTTATTATCAACCACGGGGACGGCATTTACGGCCATTACTGCGGACTTGATACCGCCACAAGGGTAACGGTGGGACAGGCTGTTGAAGCAGGGGACATTATTGGCGCAGTAGGAGATACCGCCGACATTGAAAGCGCACTTCAGCCTCATCTTCACTTCGGCGTGAAGAAAAATGACGAATGGGTTGACCCGTTGTCGATAATCAACGGCTAAAATTTTTATCGGTTACTCATTCTGACAAAATTTACGCAAAAAACCTGTTACTATAATGGTAACAGGTATCTTTTTTAAGGGGGAATTATTTTGCAGATATACAATAACGGGGAGCAGGTAACGGTGTGCCTTAAAGGGGACATTGACCACCACAGCGTTACCTCCATGCGAATGGAGATTGACGCCGTCCTTGAAAGCGCCTCGCCAAAGCTGCTCATACTTGATTTTTCGGAGGTAAGCTTTATGGACAGCT
>CAMDZU010000272.1 GCA_945910715.1 uncultured Clostridia bacterium | reverse complement strand
ATAAAGGCTTTCTGATATTTCAGCATTGCCTTTGAGGGCTGATTTTCATATTCAAAGGTATAGTCCTTTTCACGCAGATTGTTCTCAATTATGCATATTTTTCTGCGGAGTGCGGAAAGAGCCTTTCTGTATGCGGCATTGCTCAAACCGAGAGCCTTTGCAAGGCGGTTTGCCTGTCTTACCGTTTCCTTTGAGGAAGCGTTGACGGAGGGCAGCCACTTTGCAAGGAGAGAAACGTTTTCCCCTGCATTAAGCAGCTTCATATCTGCGCTGAACAGCTTTGCAATGTACTCCAGCATTTCCTTTTCGCAAGGTGTTCCAAAAAGAGCAAGCAGGTCGTCGTATCTGCCGTACTCTGCAAAATGTTCAAGGTTTTTAATTACGGACTCGGGCTTGTAAACCGCAAGCCACCTGATTATTACCCTGAAAGCACGTCTTTCTCCAAGACCGCCTCTTACATCTCTTGCAAAAAAGAGCAGCTTCATTGCACGGTGGGGATTTTCGGTATAGGCACGGATAAAGCGTGCGGCAATTTCCTGCTCGTCTGCGTTTCTCAGTCCGCCTATCGTTGAAAACAGGTCAAGACAATGAGAGCCTGTTGACGAATATGTAACCGCCCCGTTTTCGGTAAAGGCCATATTTGCCTCTTTTTCTAAGTATTCCGTCACTGAAACCACTCCTTTTCAAGAAATAACAAGATGCCTGTTTAATCCATAAGCTTTTTGCTGTGGGCATCTTTAAAATACAAGGCACTTTTAATATTATCGTAATTCCAAGCATAAGATTTAACTTTTTGCTGTCAGTGCCTTTCTGATTACAAGCCATATTGTACCGCAAATTTTTCCATTTATCACGGAAAAAAAGCTGCGAAAACTTTTTTACAAAAAATCCTGCCGAAAATTTAACGGCAGGATTTATCTTATTAAAGCCCAAGGCTTTTCTGACTTATGAGCCTTTCCTTTATCAGCTCTGCAAAGCTTTCGGGAGCGGTCACTCTTATCATAGGCCCAAAGGACAAAAGCCTTATTACGATTTCCGTTTCGTCGCTTACATCGTATGACAATGTAATCCGATACCGCTTTTCGTCAAGCTTTACCGCTTGCTTCTCCAGATCGGCAAAATGCAGCAAAACCCGTTCAAGAGCGTTTCTCTCGTCAACAAGCTCAAACTCAACCTTATCACGGAAATTTTTCACCATTCTTTTTTTGCTGTATTTGTCACGGCAGGCTGTTGCGCTGATAATTTTACTAAGATTAAGAGTAACGCTGCTGCCGCCCTTTAAGCCTACCACACGGAATTTGTCGTCCTTTTCGGAATATTCCATATATCTCGGCATAAAACGGACAATTGCCCTTTCGCCGCTTTTGCTTATATACTCTGCCTCAACTGATTTTTTGTCCTTTATGGACTGCATAATAAAGCGGAAGCGCTCAATATAGCCCTCGTCCTCAAAGGGATCGCCGTCGGCGTACTTATCAAAAACAAATATATCATCCGCCGTGAAAAGTGGCTCAGCGTCAGGAATATCTATAAGATTATCTCCGAAAAGCCTTATTCTTTTATCAAGGGAAATTGCCTTAAGCCAGCGCTTTTCAAGGGTCGTAAGGGGCATTTCGGGAGGATTTTTCAAGGGCGTTGTTCCGTCTGCTTTGATAAGCTGCCACTTTTCCCCTGTTATTGAGGGCTCAATGGCAAGGAGGCTTTCTGCAAATGCGTTTTCGCTGACAATGCGCCTAATCTCATTAAGCTCCGTCGGTTTGCTCAAAGCCTGCTTTAATATTTTGGCAACGGTTTTGTAATATGCGCTGTAAATCTCGCTGAAAATCATTCCGCCTTTCCCTCCCCGATGCCGTAAAGCCTGTACATTTCCGATAAATCGCTTTTGAACTGCTCCTCGCTGCTTTTGTCCGAGAAGCTTACGTCCGTAATGCGGCAGATAAAAGTGCGAATCCAAGGAATAAGCTCTCCTGCGTCATAAACCTCTGCGGAAAATCTGCTTGTGTTCTCGTCAATTTTCTCCACAGTGCCGCAGCGTTTTTCCCTTTCCAGCCGATTATGTATATACTGCTCGCTCTGGTCATAGCGGACAGTAAATTCCACACGCTCCATACGCTGTCCCGAATTGCTCTGAACGCTTACGCCCCACATATTTTTCCGCATATCAGAAAGCTTTTCCCTCAGCCTGTCGAAATCCTCCCGTACCTCTCCTGCCTTTACAGAAACAATGTAATCCGTCCTGTACGAGAAAAAACGTCTTAAACGGGGCAGATAGGCCATAAGATACTGTCTGCCGTTCTGTGCGCTTGCGTAAATCCTCAGCGGAATAACACACTCTTCGATTTTGTTTTTCTCCCGTCTGCTGAGAAGTTCTAAGGAAACGGCTTTCTTTTCTCTCATTGCGGAAAAAAGCTCATAATGAATCTCGCTGTCAAGGGCGCTTGTTATGTAATGGTGCTTAAAGGCAATAAGCCTTTCGCTTTCTTCTTCCCTGTCAAGCAGATAAGAGCCTATAACTCCAAGGGGCGATACCTCCGAAAAAAAATCCAGCATTTCCTTATTATAATGCACGGCATTTTCCGACCGCCTGTAATACATTGTCTTTCCCTGCTTTTCACCGATAATTATTCCCTCGGAAATATATTCCTTAAGCTTTTTCCGCACCGTTGATTCGTCGAAAAAACGAGGGCTTGAAAAGCATAAAAGATAATCGTCTATCCGGTCGGTTATTTCTCCAAGGGACAGGGATATTTCGGGGGAGAATAAAATATCAAACAGAATAAAGTGCAGAGTAATATCACCGTCCGTAAAGCTTTTCGCTTTCCAAGCCTTGTATAATGGGTTATGGTGGGAAAAGCGGCTGTCAATGGATAAAAACAGGCTTTTGCCGTCGGAATCCCTGCGGAACTGCATATA
>CAMDZU010000271.1 GCA_945910715.1 uncultured Clostridia bacterium | reverse complement strand
GTTGTTAATTGTATCCACAACAAGCGTTGCAAACGAGGTAAAAAGGGTATTAAAACTAAAAAAATGACGAAATTTCAAGATTTTTCAAGTTTTTTCTTGAAATTAGTGGTATAAGTGTGTATAATTATATCTGAGATACATTTAAAAAAATAAAAACCAGACATTAGGAAGGATGAAGATTATGCAGTCACCCTACACAGCAGAAGAGCTGGCACGTCAGCTCAAAGGAATTCTGGAGTTTGACTTCCGCACATCACCCAAGGAGGCTACAAACACACAGATTTACAAAGCGCTTTCCAAGATAGTTGTCAATCATCTTAAGGAAAAGCGCCATATGTTCATGACAAAGAACAATTCACAGGGCAAAAAGCAGGTTTACTACATTTCAATGGAGTTCCTTATGGGACGTTCGTTGAAGACAAGTCTGTTCAATCTTGGTATGAACGAGGAGGCTGAAAAGGCGTTAAAGTCCGAGTTCGGCGTAAAGATTGACAGTATTTACGAGGAAGAGCCGGACGCAGGCCTTGGAAACGGCGGTCTTGGAAGACTGGCTGCCTGCTATATGGACGGTATGGCAACCTGCGCATATCCCGCAACAGGCTACTCCATTCTTTACGAATACGGCATTTTCAAGCAGAAGATAATCGACGGCTGGCAGACCGAGCTTCCCGACAACTGGCTGCCCGGCGGCGAGGTTTGGCTTGTTCCCGTGCCTGATCAGGCTATCGAGGTTCACTTTGACGGTGAAATCAGAGAAAGCTGGGACAACGACTATCACCACGTTGAACACGTTAACTATCAGACAGTAAGCGCTGTTCCTTACGATATGTATATTTCGGGCTATGACAGCGAGGGCGTTTCAAAGCTTCGTCTGTGGAGCGCACAGTCAATGTCCTTCGATATGAGCGCCTTCAACACAGGCAACTACGCAAGCGCTCTGGGCGCAAACAACATTGCTCACGCTCTTACAAAGGTGCTTTACCCTAACGATAACCACCTTGAGGGCAAGGCTCTCCGTCTGCGCCAGCAGTACTTCATGTGCGCCGCTTCCGTTGGCGATATTGTAATGCGCCACATGAACACCTACGGCACCCTTGACAACCTCCACGAAAAGGCTGCTATCCACATCAACGATACTCACCCAACCCTTGCAATCCCCGAGCTTATGAGAATACTCCTTGACGACTGCGGTTACAGCTGGTCAAAGGCATGGCACATTGTTTCCAACACCTTTGCTTATACTAACCACACCGTTATGGCAGAAGCTCTTGAAAAGTGGGACGAGGACCTTATGAAGAGACTCCTCCCGAGAATTTACGCTATTATCTGTGAAATCAACCGCCGCTACTGCGAGGGTCTTTCCAACAGAATAGGAGATCCTGCAAGAGTTGAAAGAATGTCAATCGTTCGCAACAGACAGGTAAGAATGGCTAATCTGTGCATTGACGCTTCCCACTCCGTAAACGGCGTTTCAAAACTCCACAGCGAAATTATCAAGGATTCCGTATTCCACGATGAATATGAGGATAAGCCGGTTAAGTTCAAGAACGTCACAAACGGTATCGCATACAGAAGATGGCTGCTCCAGTCCAACCCAGGACTTACAAAGCTCCTTTCCGATACAATCGGAACGGGCTTCAAGAAGGACGCCGCCGAGCTTTCAAGACTGCGTATGTTTGAAAACGACTCTGCTGTTCTTGATAGACTTGCAAAGGTAAAGAAGGAAAACAAGGAACGTTTTGCAAAGTACGTTCTTAACACAACAGGCACAAAGCTGAACACAGACAGCATTTTCGACGTTCAGGTAAAGCGCCTCCACGAATACAAGCGCCAGCAGCTCAACGCTCTGAACATTCTTGCTGAATACAACTACCTCTGCAACAACCCCGACGCAGATTTCGTTCCAAAGACCTACATCTTCGCTTCAAAGGCTGCTCCGGGCTACTATATGGCAAAGCAGATTATCAAGATGATCTGGTGCATAGGCGAGGAGCTTAAGAAAAATCCAAAGCTTAACGAAAAGCTGTCGGTTATCTTCCTTGAGGATTACCGTGTTACACTGTCCGAAATCCTTATGCCTGCCGCAGAAATTTCCGAGCAGATTTCACTTGCAGGTACAGAGGCAAGCGGTACGGGCAATATGAAGCTTATGCTTAACGGCGCAATTACAATGGGTACCTACGACGGCGCAAACGTTGAAATTCACGACCAGGTAGGCGACGACAACATCTTCATTTTCGGTATGAGCACGCCCGAGGTAAATATCGCTCAGGCAAACGGCTACAAGCCCGAAAACATCTACAACAGCAATCCTGTTATTTCCGCCGCAATCAACAGAATGTACTCAGGCATTAACGGCGCTAAGTTTGACGAGGTTGCAAACGCTATCAGATACACCGACAGATATATGTGCCTTGCAGACTTCCAGAGCTATCAGGACGCTCAGGCAAAGGCAAGAGAGATCTACAAGGACAAGGAAAAGTGGAACAGAATGTCCCTCAACAATATTGCAGGAGCAGGCGTATTCTCCGCAGACCGTGCAGTTACAGACTACGCACGTGACATCTGGAGATTATTCTGATAATAATTCGGCATATTGCTCTTTTGCAATATGCCGCAGTTTGTCAAATTTTTTGACAAACTGCAGACATCGAGAAACACACGCAGATAAGGAAAAAGCCCCGATAGGCATACACAGGTACGCCCCGGGGTTTTTGACGCAGTAAGCAAAAATGCTTTCACAGAGCCGTTTTACGGCTCTGTGAAAAAACAATGCGTTGTCGTAACTGCTGAAGTGGAGATAAGTCATTAAGCTTGCATTTTTGCGGTGCGTGGGTTTATCGACTGTCTGCAGACGTCGGGAAACACACGCAGACAAGGAAACGCTCCCGACAGGCGTACAAAGGTACGCCCCGG
>CAMDZU010000270.1 GCA_945910715.1 uncultured Clostridia bacterium | reverse complement strand
GTCCGTTGTGCCTGTTTTAAGTCCTGTAATGCCGTTGTAGCTTGTTATAAGCTTGTTGGTATTAAGCAGCTGGGTTTCACGCTCCGTGTCTGTTCTTACGCTTGAAAGACGGGTCAGCAGAAACTCGTCATATACGCTGTATTTTCTCAGCTCTGCCGCCATTTTCGCAATATCCCTTGCGGTAGAATAATGAGCAGGATCGTCGTAGCCAACACAGTTGACAAAGTGGGTGCTGCTCATTCCCAGATCCTTTGCCTTTCCGTTCATCTGCTTAACAAACTCCTCCTCGTTTCCCCCGAGGTATTCCGCAACCGCTACGCAGGCGTCGTTAGCCGAGCTTATGACAACCGAGCGCAGCATATCGTATGCGCTCATTTCCTCGCCGCTTTCAAGCCATATTACCGACCCGTCCATAGAGCTTGCATAAGCCGAGGTCTGAATCATATCCTCCATTGTCATTGCGCCCTTTTCCAAAGCCTCCGCCGCAAGAAGCAGGGTCATTATTTTGGTAAGGGAGGCAATAGGAAGTCTTTCGTCGGCATTCTGCTCATAAAGCACCTGTCCCGAGCTTTTGTCCATAAGCAATGCCGCCTTTGCCGTAATTTCAAGAGGTGATTCTCCCTCTGCGCTGATTTTCAAAAAGCTTACCGCAATAACCGAGGCAAGCATAAATGCAAATATTCTTTTCATAAGCACAACCCTTTCTCTCCGTAAATAATATGTATAGATTGTCTTTATAATGCGTAATATAGAAACAAACAAACGAAAGGACTATGCGTATGGTTAAAATAAAAGAGTGGATAAAGCTTGCCCTGCTGTTTCTTATAGGCGGCTTTGTCTACTGCGCAATCGAAATTGCCTACAAGGGCGATACTCACAGCTCAATGTTCATTGTAGGCGGACTTTGCTTTATTCTGATTGGCGGAATAAACAACTATTTCGACTACTCAATGCCCCTGATAAAGCAAATGGCAATCTCCTCCCTGCTGATTACGGCACTGGAATTTGCAAGCGGCTGTATCGTCAACCTGTGGCTGGGGCTTAACGTGTGGGATTACAGCAAGCTACCGCTGAACATTCTGGGACAGATTTGCCTGCTGTTTATGGTGATATGGTTTTTCCTGTCCCTGCCGGGTATTCTCCTTGACGATTTTGTACGGTGGAAAATGTTCGGCGAGGAAAAGCCGCATTATGTTTTTTTCAGAAGAAAAGCCCTTGCGCAATAATGCTAATTTCTAATCTCCTTATAGACTTTGTCTATAGGTTGATTAGGAAATGGTATAAAAAAACGGACTGCCGTTACCGTAATGGTTTCGACAGTCCGAGCCTTTATATGAAGGACCTCATATACAATTATGACAGGCTTACGGCGGTAGCAAATGCGCCTACCCAATAAGCGGTGGTAATATCAACGGTTTTAACATTCTGTCCCGGCATAGGGCTGTAAATCATAGTGCCTGCGCCGATGTAAATACCGCCGAAATCAGCGTTGCCGCTGTTGTCGGTGGAAAAGAACACAAGGTCACCCGGTTTCAGCTCTTCCATTTTGATATTCTCGCCCATTACTGACTGTTCCCCTGTCTGACGGGGACAGTTGATATAGCCGTTTTCGCGGAGCACATAGTAAATAAAGCCCGAGTTGTCAAAGCCCTCGGCAGGGGACGCTCCGCCCTCCGCAAAGGGAATACCCACCATTACCTCGGCGGTAACTACAATGCCGTTGGTTTCGTCTATTTCGGTATTGCCGATTGCCTCCTCGATAATTTCAAGCTGTTCGGCTGTAACAGTGGTGGTTGTGGTTTCGGATTCGGGTGCGGTGGTTGAAGAGGTTGTTTCCTCCTCGGAAACGGAAGTGCCTGTATATACGGACGTATCTGTTGGAACATCTCCCGTTGTTATGTCAATGGTGTTTTCGTTTTCCTTATTGTCATTGCCGCTTCCGCAGGCCGATATGCAAAACATTATGACGGCAAACAAAAGTAT
Source organism: uncultured Clostridia bacterium (assembly GCA_945910715.1). Taxonomy (GTDB): domain Bacteria; phylum Bacillota; class Clostridia; order Oscillospirales; family Ruminococcaceae; genus Ruminiclostridium_E. Next base: position 935 of record CAMDZU010000270.1, on the reverse strand, counting down.
TGCCGCAGCAGTAGCTTTCATTCTCATCTGATAATCCCTCCGGGGTTAAACAAGTCGTCAAAGGATAAATCATAGTTGTTTACATAATACATTATAGCCTATTTTATGCCCTTTAATCAAGAACAATGGGGTTACAGTTTGTTATCAGTTGGGTTACAACCGGTTACAAGCTGTAACTTTTATCCCTCCGACTTTATTATTCCTATGTATTTTACTTGCAAAAAACATAAAAGTCAAGGGAATTTTGTATTTATTGTAACTATGTACAACCAAAGGGGCTGTTTCCACAACCCCTTATAGTTATTTTTCAGTAATTTTTCAGTAAATTTTTCACGCAATATTTTTAAACAATATGCACAATGTAAACGCTGTTACACTGTGATTCAGCACAATATTTTTGTTATATTTGCATAAATCGACAAAATTATACAGTCAAAGTGCCATTGCCGCTTATTTTCAGCAGGAGAATCTGCTCCTCCTCTCCTGTCATTGCGTTGACGTAAACAAGCACCTGCTTTCCCTCCGTATCGGTGCAGTGAAACTCGTAGCAGTACAGCTCGTTCTGTCCTCCCGAGGGGATAACGCACATATTCACCTTTTTGCAGATAAGCTGCGGCGAAAGCCTTGAAATGGCGTCAACGGCGGATATTTCCGCTTTCGGGAGCGTTCTGTCATAATGGTTTGTGAGATAGCCCCGACAGTCGATACTCATAATTTCCCCGTTGTCGAGAGCAACCCCTGCCTTGATTAAATCGGTGTAAAGTATTGCTCCGTCCTGCTCCGCCGCAAAGTTGATTACGCAGATATTGCTGTTTATTTCGTAATAGGTGTCCTCCATATCCGTATAACCGATTGCTTCAAGATAGTCTTCGGCAATTTCGACAGCCTTTTCCGCAGTAATATTTTTCTGAGGAACACGTCTGTAATTAAGCATA
>CAMDZU010000269.1 GCA_945910715.1 uncultured Clostridia bacterium | reverse complement strand
AAGCCTTTGAAAAGGCTTGATCTAAACTTTCAAAATGGCTTTTTCGACACTCTGAGCGGAGGCTTTCTGCCTCCGCTTTTGTTATTCCGCTTTAACAAGGGAATTTATTTCCGCTACCTGGTCGGAAACCGCCGCAGCAATTGACGCTGCGTTTGCGGCTGTAATGTTGTTTCTTGAAACAACGTCTGAAATGCGGCTCATTTCGCTTGCGGCATTGTCAATGCTTACAAGCTGATTTGCGGTAAGGGTGGTAATCTGACGGGTCTGGCTTGCGCTCTGGGCTGAAATTTCCATAACCTCGCTCATTGCCTTAGCCGCCTTGTCAGCGGACTTTGTACCCTTTTCGATAAGCTCAAGGCTGCTGCCGATAAGTGCGGCGCTGCTGCTTGCGGCTTCTGCGGACTTGTTTGCAAGGTTTCTTACCTCGTCTGCAACTACCGCAAAGCCCTTGCCTGCGTCACCTGCTCTTGCCGCCTCAACAGCCGCATTGAGGGCAAGTATGTTTGTCTGGAAGGCAATATCCTCAATGGTCTTGATAATGTTGCTGATTTTTGCGGAGGACTCTTCGATTTCGTCCATCGCTTTAAGCATATCATTAACGTCCTCGTTGCTTTCGGAAAGGGCGTTCATGCTCTTTTCCGCAAGATTTCCCGCAGCGTCGGAAGCCGCCTTGGTCTTTTCAATTTCAGCCTTGACGGTGTTGAAGCTTTCGTTAAGCTTGTCGATAACCTGCTGCTGCTCCTCGGAGCCTGCGCTTAAATCCTTTGCCACGTTGAGCATTTCGCCGCTGGAACGGTTTACGTTACCTGCCGCCGCTGTAACCTGCTCGAAAATTCTGTTCTGCTGCTCGGAGAATTTTTCGCTTTCGGACATTTTTTCCTCTACAACTTTAAGAAGCTCCTTGGATTCCTTTTCCTTTGTTTCAGCGTCTGCAATAAACTTGTTGCACGCCTCAACCATAATTATGATAAGTATATCCGCAATGGCAACCCCTGTCACGCCTGCGATAATAAAGCTCATATCTGCGCCCTGATATACAATGTCCTTTAAAAAGACGCCTGCAATAAGCAAAGACAGGGTGAGAATTACCTGCGCTCTGATAAGCTTTTTGTTGAAATAAATGGCGGTGATTGCGGCTGAGCCTGCAAAAAGAGCGAACATTTCGTGAAGCTGTCCCTTGAAGCAGGAGATCATGGCTATAATAAGGCACTGTGCAATTGTAAGAATACTTGCCTTTACGGTAAGGGTCATTTTTTTGCCGAAAATAAGCATAACAAGAAAAATCAGAAAGCCGCAGCTAATGGTTGCGATTGCCGCGACGGGATGTCCCGTGAAAAAGTTGATAATACCGAAAGCGGCGCATACGCCCACAATTATCCATTTGTTTATGGTTGCAAGGCTGTCAAGCGTGAAATTCTTTGGTGTCTTCATATTGCTTTTCCTTTCTTTAGCCGTTCATTCGTCTTTCCAGCATTTCGGGGTTTTCGGTGAACTTAAGTGCGTTTTCCTTGGTAATTCTGCCGCTTCTGAACAGGGAAAGAATACTTGCGTCCATTGTTATCATACCCTCGTTTGCTGCGGCGGCAATGGCTGTATCTATCTGATGAACCTTTGATTCCCTTATCATATTGCGGATAGCGGAATTGCAGTTCATTATCTCAAAGGCAGGAATAAGCTCGCCGCTTACGGCAGGAATGAGCTGCTGCGAAACAACGCACTGGAGCAGCTGGGAAAGCTGTACCCTTATCTGCTGCTGCTGGCTTGGGGGGAATACGTCGATTACACGGTCGATTGTGTTTGCGGCGCCTACGCTGTGGAGGGTGGAAATTACAAGATGTCCCGTTTCGGCGGCGGTCATGGCGGTTTTGATGGTTTCAAAGTCACGCATTTCGCCAACAAGAATAACGTCGGGGGACTGTCTTAAGCAAGCCCTCAGCGCCTCAACGTATCCCAATGTGTCCGTATGTACCTCACGCTGGCTGATAACGCTTTTCTTGTTTTTGTGGAGGAACTCGATTGGCTCTTCAAGGGTGATTATGTGACCGTTTCTGGTTTTGTTTATTTCGTCGATTATGCAGGCGAGAGTGGTGGATTTTCCGCCGCCTGCTGGGCCTGTTACCAGCACAAGACCCTTTGTTTTCCTTGCAATTTCAATAACCCCGTCGGGAATGTTCAGGGTATGATAATCGGGAATATCAAAGGAAACAACACGGATTACCGCCGCAAGAGAGCCTCTTTGCTTGTAGGTGCTGACTCTGAATCGGGACAGGCCGGGGACTGAAATGGAGAAATCGTCGTCGCCCTGTGTTCTCAGCTTGTCCATACTGCGGTTGGCGGTTTTGTAAGCTTCACGAATCATTTCCTCTGCGGAGGAAGGCAGCACGTTTTCCTCCTCCTGCTGTACAATTGTGCCGTTCAGCTTATAGGACAGGGGCAGACCCGAAATAATGAAAATATCCGAGGCATTCTGCTCAACTGCGCCCTTTAAAAGCTCCATAAATGTCATAATATGCTATCCTTTCTTATTGGATTTATTCTGCAAAGTCAAAGCTGCCGTCCCACATATCGGGAGAGCTGTTATCGGGATTTGATTTTGTTACGGTTTTCCACTCCGTTATTTCAAGGTCTTCGCCAACTATTAACGCTTTTGTGCGGAGGGTGCGCCGTCCGTCTATTTCCGTTTCAAATTCTATTTCAACGCCTTTTTCCGTAACCGTATAGTCAATCCCCATAAGGGAAAGGGCGCTTTCGGCATTTCCCGTTTCACTCATTGCGTCAATAATGCCGTTTATTTTTTCCGCGGCGGCAAGGTCGGCGCTGTAATAGTCGCTGACTGCCTTTGCGGAGCGGCTTGACAGATTTTTCTCCGAATTTGCGCTTACAAGGGAAAGCACCGCAAAAATTGCCGTTGAAACCACCACAAG
>CAMDZU010000268.1 GCA_945910715.1 uncultured Clostridia bacterium | reverse complement strand
CGTTCTTGAACATCAACAGCCATTGCTGGTCCTCGCCGTCAACGTCAACGGTAATTTTAACGGAGCAGGCGTTGATTTCCTCGCTTTCATCAAGGTCGGGCAGCAGTCCGTCAGCCTTAAGCTTCTTAGCTGCAAGAGTAGCAATATCCATAAGGCAGATTGGCTTGTTTCCTCTGCCCAGCTCCTCTCTGTTTACCTTGTATTCCTTGAAGGTTTCGGCAATATATGGAGCGTCAATCTGTGCATTGTCGATAATGGTGCCGAAGGTTGTGTGGCGGCAATGGTCGGACCAGTAGGTGTCGATCATCTTGATTTCGGTGATTGTAGGATTGCGCTTTTCCGTCTTGAAATAGTCCTGACAGAACTTGATATCGCCAAGGTCCATTGCAAGGCCGTTCTTTTTGATAAACTCCTCAAGACCCTTTTCGTCAAGGTCAATAAAGCCGTCAAGAGTTGCAACCTCGGTTGGAATATCGTACTTTACCTTAAGTGTTTCGTATTCCTCATAGCCACATTCTCTTGATTCAACAGCGTTAATAAGATAATGCTTAATCTTTGCAAATTCCTCGTCAGTAATTTTGCCCGTAAGAATGTAGATTTTTGCGTACTTTACGGTAGGTCTGTCACCTGTGCAGAGCAGCTGGATACACTGTGCGGCGCTGTCCGCTCTCTGGTCAAACTGTCCCGGCAAAAATTCAACCGCAAACATTCTCTCATTTTCGCCTATTTTGGGAAGCTCGTAATAAACATCGTCAACAGGCGGCTCTGAAAATACAGTTGGAGTAGCACGGTCAAAATCTTCCTTTGTAATGTCCTCTGCGTCGTAGCGATTAACAATGCGGACAGCCTCAACATTCTTAATCTGAAGAGCTGTCTGTAAGTCGGATAAAACCGCCTCTCCTTCAACTGCGAACTGTGGTTTCTTCTCCACATAAATACGATAAACTGACATAAAATTCCTCCGTTTTATTTAAATTTTTCCGTAGGTATCAATCAATCTGTGCATTTTTGTTCATATATAGCCTATTATATGAACAAACAGCCTTATTTTACCTCTTCGCCTACACAAAAGCCGTTTTCGACTTTTTTCAGCCTTACGGTAACAATATCATGCTTTTTTGCACTGCTATTATAAATTTTAACAGATGTGTAGTTGCCTGTCAAGCCATTTGCAAAATCCTTTGAGGTTCTTTTCTGAATAAGTACTTTTTGCACAGTATCAAGCTGAGAATTGAGAAATTTTTGGCGAAGATTTTCACCAAGAGCCACCATTTTTTTGTACCTCTCCGCCTTGATTTGTGGTGCAACGTGGTCGGTACGGTCTGCGGCGGCTGTACCCTTTCTTATTGAATATGTGAAAACGTGGATTTGCGAAAAACCGATTTTGTTCACAAAATCAAGGGAACGTGAAAATTCCTCCTCTGTTTCCCCCGCAAAGCCAACCATAACGTCCGTTGTTATGGCGCAGTTTGGAAAGGCTTTTCGGAGATTATCCACTATTTCAGCATATTCTGCGGTGGTGTAGTGCCTGTTCATACGCTTTAACGTTTCATCGCAGCCGCTTTGCAGGGACAGATGAAAATGCGGACAAAGCTTGGGCTGAGCCGCAAGCCGTGCGATAATTTCGGGAGTAAGCAGCTCAGGCTCAAGAGAGCTTAAGCGCACCCGCTCAATTCCTTCCACCGAGCAGGCGGTTTCAACAGCGTCCGCAAGGGTAAGTCCTATGTCCTTGCCGTAGCAGCTCAGGTTAATTCCCACAAGAACGGCTTCCTTATGGCCTGCAAGGGCCTGCTGCCGTACCTCTTTGTTCACATCTTCAAGGGAACGTGAACGAACTCGTCCCCGTGCATAGGGTATAATGCAGTATGAACAAAAACGGTCGCAGCCGTCCTCTATTTTCACAAAGGCTCTGGTTTTGCCTGTATTTGCGGAAGCAAACTCTTCATAGGTGTTAGTCTGGGGAGTAACTGCGGAAACCCTTGCTCCCTTTTGCAGGAATTGCTCAATCCTTTCGGGGATTTTGTTTCTTTCGGCTGCCCCCGTGATTATATCTGCACCGCTTTTTTTCGCTTCATCGGGAAAAGCCTGCGGATAACAGCCCGTCAGTACCGCTATTCCCTCGGGCTTGCTCCTTTTATAATGGCTTACCGCCTGCTTTGCCTTTTTGTCGCTGTTTTCCGTAACGGTGCAGGAATTTATAATGTATATATCCGCCTCAAGGCTGTTGTCAGTATAGGTATAGCCCTTTGAAACCAGCAGGTCGGAAAGGGCTGAGCTTTCGTACTGATTGACCTTGCAGCCAAGGGTGTGTATAGCGAATTTCATAAAAACAAGTCCATCCTTTTGGTAACTTTAAACAAATTCAATCCAAATATATTTTTATTATACTTTAAAATTCCGAATTTTGCAACAATCTCTTGACTATTTTTCAAAATGTGCTATTATGTAGGCATAGGAAACGTTACCAATAGATAAAAAGCGTTTCCATAAAGAATAGGAGGCGGGATATATGAAACAGGTAAAAATCAACATCGGCACAATCAACGACGTTAAAGAGTTCATCAACATTGTGAACAAGGAAACCTTCGAGGCCGACATTGCAGTAGGAAAATACGTTGTAGACGCAAAATCCATTATGGGCATTTTCAGCCTTGACCTCAGCAAACCGCTGAACCTTACCATTCATTCGGACGACTGCGATGAATTTCTTGACGAAATAAGCAAATTTATTGTAAAGTAAACCTAAAAACTTCGATTATTTGTCAGAACCTATTGACTGAATAGAGAAAATCTGATAAAATCAATAGTGAGGCAAAAATCAAAAAAACAAGGAGGTCATTATTATGACAGAATTTAACGTAAAAATCAACACTATCAACGATGTAAAGACATTCGTAAACACAGTTGCAAAGTACGACTTTGACATTGA
>CAMDZU010000267.1 GCA_945910715.1 uncultured Clostridia bacterium | reverse complement strand
CAGAAATCGCAGATAAAATATATCAGAATGAACACCGAAAGCATGACGGAGGTTGCCGAGGAGGGAACAAACGTTTTCGTTTCCATAAAGGACTGGTTTGACGGTATTCTGGAATATTTGGGCTTCTGATATAATATACTGATCAGGGACAAGATAATTGGCAGCACCGCATAAAGATTGTGCGGTATTGCCAAAAAATGCCCTAAACGGAGGGAACGTAAGAAAGGAAAAGTTTTATGTCAAAAGCGCCTACCAAAAAAATGCGGAATAAGGTTTTTTACGTTGTTTGCACCGTTATTCTTGTGCTGACGGCTTATGTCTGCGGAGTGCTTTTCTATACGGCTATCGTCAAGGGCGAATATTACCGTTCAAAGGCCAACACACAGCAGCTTGACAGCTTCGCAATCCACGCAAACAGAGGCACTATTTACGATACCAACAACAAGATACTTGCCCAGAGCTCAACGGTATGGACGGTAATTATTTCCCCGGGGGATATTAACAAAAACGAGCCCGAAAAAAGAGAGCTTATTGTAAAGACCCTGTCGGAAATACTGGACGTGGATTACGAAAAGCTCAATAAGGCAAGTCTTGATTTTGAAAAGCGCTACTACATTGTTAAAAACAAGGTTGAAAAGCCCCAGGTTGATGAAATAACGGCTTTTATGGCTGAAAACCAGCTTAACAGCTTTTCAATCACTTTAAGCGAGGACAGCAAGCGGTATTACCCCAACGACACCCTTGCAGCGTCAATTATCGGCTTTACAAACTACGACAACGAGGGCGTTTACGGCATTGAAGCCTATTATGACGAGTATCTGCAGGGCGTTGACGGCAGAGTTGTTACCGCAAAGGACGCTTCGGGCAACGCAATGCCCTATGACTTTGAAACAAGATACGAGGCTACCAACGGCAACAGCCTTGTACTGACTCTTGACTCGGTTTTGCAGCATTACCTTGAAAAAAACCTTGACGCTACCGTATCGCAGCACAAGGTTGCTAACCGTGCAACGGGAATTATAATGAACTGCAAAACAGGGGCTATTCTCGCAATGGCAACCTCTCCCGGCTTTAATCTTAATCAGCCTGCAAGCCTTTCCGAAGCCGACGAGGCAAAGCTTACGGAAATGGAGCTTGCGTTAAAGGAAGCGGGACTTACCGAGGAAGAAATAGACGAACAGCTTACCGAAAAGGAAAGCGTTTACCGTGAAACCCAGTGGAAAAACAAGGCTATCACAGAGCTTTATTACCCCGGCTCGGTATTCAAGGTAATCACCTGTGCCAGCGCTCTGGAGGAGGAGGTTGTTGATTTAAGCAGCACCTTCTACTGCCCCGGCGTTGTAACGGTTGCGGATACGCAGATTCATTGCTGGAGCAGAGGCGGTCACGGTACTCTTGCATTGCAGGACGCACTTACAAAATCCTGCAACCCTGCCTTTATCGAAATAGGACAAAGGCTGGGAGTACATAAGTTCTCAAGCTATCTCGAAGCCTTTGGCTTTACGCAGAAAACGGGTATTGATTTGCCCGGAGAAACAGGCTCTCTGTTCGTTTCCGAGGACAGAATGGGACCTGTAGAGCTTGCCTCCTCATCCTTCGGTCAGACCAACAAAATTACTCCCATTCAGATGATATGCGCCTATGCGGCGGTAATAAACGGCGGAAACCTTGTAACGCCCTACGTTGTTGACAAAATCATTGACGACAGCGGAAACGTTATTAAAACCGCAAAAACGCAGATAAAGCGTCAGGTAATCAGCGAGGAAACCTCCAAGCAGATGCGCTCCATCCTCAAAAACGTCGTTGAAACCAACGGCGGCACAAACGCCTACATATCGGGTTACAGCATTGGCGGCAAGTCGGGTACGTCCCAGAAAATTGACGATTACAGCTACGCAAATATGCGCTATGTTTCAACCTTCTGTGCCTTTACTCCTGCGGAAGACCCCGAAATTATCATGCTGGTTGTTGTTGACGAGCCAATGAATGGTCAGTATTACGGCTCGGCGGTTGCTGCGCCTGTTGTATCGGCGGTGTTCAAGGAATCCCTTGAATATCTTGGAATTTATCCGCAATACACAGCCGAGGAGCTTGCGGAGCAGAACACAACCGTGCCTTATCTTATCAATTATTCAAGCCTTGAAGCAACCACAAAGCTGAACACCCTCGGACTTAACGCAAAGTTTATCGGCGACACCGAATCAGGCTCTGTTTTAAGAACAGTCCCGGGCGCAGGAATGTCAATTCCAAGGGATGGAACGGTGGTTATTTACCTTGAAGAAGCGGAAACGCTGACTACAACCGTTCCCGATGTAACAGGCTATACCGTTGCACAGGCAAATAACGCAATAACAAACGCAGGACTTAATATTTCCCTTTCGGGAGGTGCAATCGACAACGACAAGGCTATTGCAAGCTATCAGTCGGTTGAGGCAGGCTCGGAGGTAAATCAGGGTACTGTTGTTGAGGTAAGCTTCATAATCAATGACGAAACAGGCTAAAATAAGGGCGGACAGAATTCTTTCCGCCCTGAACATTATATATAATACAAATTTCTAATCTACTCATAGACAAGGTCTATAGTTTGATTGGGAAATAGTATAAGGGGGTGCTGAAATGCGGCTCTATGATATAAGCAAGGAGGCAAGGGAGCAGGGCGTTCCCGACGCTGAAATAAATTCGGTTACCGACGATACCCGTGAGCTTAAGCAGGGGGATATATTCGTCTGCATTGAGGGCGAAAAATTCGACGGACACAGCAAAGCGGCTGAAATGCTTGAAAAGGGCGCTGCTGCGGTTGCTGTAAGCCGTGATTTAGGGCTTGCCCGTCAGATTATTGTTCCCAACACAAGAAAATATGTCGCACAGCTTGCCTCGGCATATTACGGCAATCCCACAAAAAAGCTTAAGCTTGTTGCCGCAACAGGCACA